>JASJEE010000263.1 GCA_030064835.1 Microcoleaceae cyanobacterium MO_207.B10
CGACCTAAAAAATGATATTGAACCCATTCCCATGCGACTCCTGACTCCTGACTCCTGACTCCTAAAAAATCCCCTAGTCATTTGTAGTAAACATTTATCAATTTGGTATCACTGGAGAAGCTACTCCTTTATATATTAATTCTCAGTTGACAATTCTAAAACAGATATGTATGATTTGTGCGACGAGTAGCGAGCAACAAGCATGAAAAATATAGATTATTCTGTAGTTATTCCCATCTTCAACGAAGAAGAAATTATCCCCGAACTATGGCGACAACTGTCAGATGTTTTACATAGACTAGATGGTAGTAGCGAAGTGATTTTTATTAATGATGGTAGTATGGATAATTCTTTGGAACTGCTAAAAAAAATAAATCAGCAATACTCGCAAATTAAAATTATTAACTTTTCCAGAAATTTTGGTCATCAATGTGCTTTATCTGCAGGAATAGATCATGCTAATGGTAAAGCAGTTATCCTAATGGATGGAGATTTACAAGATTCTCCAGAAGCAATTATCAGTTTTTCGCGACTTTGGCAACAGGGATATGATGTGGTTTATGCTATTAGAAAAAATCGCAAAGAAAAATGGTTAAAGCGATTGGCATTTAAAAGCTTTTATTACATCCAAAGAAAGTTATCAGGAATTGTTACCCCAATGGATGCTGGTATCTTTTCATTAATGGATAGAAAAGTTATTTTAGCCTTACGCAGAATGCCAGAACGGAATAAATATTTAAGTGGTTTAAGAGCTTATGCTGGATTTAAACAAATAGGAGTTTATGTAGAACGGGGTCCTCGATATAGAGGTGAGCCTAAAGTGTCGATTTCTAAGTTATTTAAACTTGCTTTTGATGGGATATTTTCTTTTTCAACAATTCCTCTAAAAATGGCAACTATTCTAGGTTTAGTATCGGCAATTGTATCTTTTATTATTGGCTTAATTGGTCTTTACGTTAAATTTGTTTTAGGTATAGAGTTTTTATCCTGGGCTTATGGTTTAACTACTACTTTTTTTATGGGAGGAGTACAACTTTTGTCACTAGGAATTATTGGAGAATATATCGGTCGTATTTATGATGAAGTGAGGCAGCGCCCCTATTATATTATCCACGAAAGAATCGGCTTTGATGAACTACAGTAATTATGATCAAAAATTATGAATATAAAAGCTGAAAAGTTAAGCTTAGGGATAGGTTTTTGTTTTGCTATTCTGCCAGCTATAGCTATAGGGTTACTAATTTTTAAATATAGTGTAAATGTTCCTTATTATGACCAATGGGCAGTGGGAGGTTTCTTCCGCCAACTATCGGAAGGGAAATTAGGTTTTGATGATTTAATTGCCCAACATAATGAAAGTAGAAAATTTTTCCCTAGACTGATTTTTTTAGGTTTAGGGAAGTTAACAGCTTGGGATGTTAGATATGAGATGTTAGTGAGCTTTATGTTGGCTTGTTTAATATCTTTAAATATCTATCGATTAAATCGACTAACAGTGGCAGGAAGTCTAACAAAAGGGTTAGTTATAGCTTTTTTGACTAATCTATTAATTTTTTCTCCGGTTCAGTTTGAAAACTGGTTTTGGGGAATCCAAATTGTTGTATTTATACCCATTACTTGTATTGTCACTTGTATCTCAATTAATTACTCTAGCCTCACAAAAATAACTAAATTTATCTTATCTATATTGTTATGTAACATCGCCACATTCTCTTATGCTAATGGAATTTTATCTTGGGTTATTTTATTGCCTGTTATAGTTTTAGTTCACCTCAAATCATGGTCTGACCTACCCAAGCAAAAAAGGTTAGTTTTTGGCTGGTTAATTGGTTTCACGTCAAATGTAGTTCTCTACTTTTATGGCTATCAAAAACCTGACAGCAGTCCAAGTATTTTAGAAGCTATAGTACATCCATTTAAAGCAGTTCAATACTTTCTCTGTTTTCTCGGTTCCCCTCTTGGTTGGAATACTCCTATCGCTTCCGTAACTAATTCAATGATAATTGGGGGAGTAGCGATCGCAATCTTTATAATTTCATGTATTTACATATTAAAACATAGTCAAGATTATAAATTTTTCAATCGTACTATTCCCTGGATAATGATTGGCTTATATGCCGTAATTAGTGGCTTAATTACAACTACAGGAAGAGTCGGTTTTGGCATCGAACAATCTCTTTCTTCCAAATATACGACTTTTTCTTTATATTTGATTGTCTCTATAATTCATTTAATTCCCATCTTATTTAAGGATGGCACAAGTAGAGGTTATTTATCTAATCAAGAAATACCGGCTCAAATTAAAACCTTTTTAGCAACTGCATTAATATTTTTACATATCCAAACCTTTTATTATTCTGGGATTCGCATTATGAGTTTGAAGTCAATTCTATTGAGAGGTAAAGCTTGTTTACTATTAATAAACTTCGAGCAAGATGAATGTCAAAAAATTGATATTTATGGCCCTGGTGGAGATAGGAAAGTCATCAAAAATATAGCTAATTCTCTAACAAAGTTAAATTTACTAAACCCTGGTTTAGTTAAAACTAATAAAGTTAAAGATATAATAGATATCTCATCAGATAATCAAGTGGATGGCAAATTTGAGCGAATTAAAAAACTAGATAATAATATGTATTTAGCCTCTGGTTGGGCAGTATTAAAAAATCAAAGTAGACCAGTTGACGCTGTAATTCTCACTTACGATAATTCCCTTGGTGAATCAACTATATTTGCTGTGGCAGATTTAGCAACATCAAGATTAGATATATCTGAAAAATATCAAGCTGAGAAATTTCTAAATTTCGGGTGGGAAAGAACTTTTTATTCTCAAGAATTTGCCGAAGATCTGGTTAATATTAAAGCCTGGGTATTTGATACCAATACAGGCAAAGTATTCCCTCTCCCTGGGGTTCATGTAATTAATAACACTAAATCCAGTTATCAACAGCCCGTTTTTTAAATTCTTCTCTAATACCATTTTCATAACATCTTGCTACATTGCTTATTTATAGGTTTTAGGTGTTATACCAATTACCACGCATTAATGCTATACTTGGCTAAAATTTCACTTATTAAGTAATTAATATAGAGAAAATTACTTATTCCTTAATTATTATCTAGTTAATGTTAATTATCCTTATGTTTACTTCTTCCCCCACCTCCCCCACTTCCCACACTTCCCCATCCAATCAAATATAGTAAGATTTTTGAGAAATGGTATTAGGTCGTAGGTCTGAATATAACAACTGTAAATATTTTGAGGCAAACGTTTTTGAATTTAGTATAAAAGTAACTAACTGATATCCTATAGCAATCCTATTTTAGTCGTCTACAAAATTTTAATAGCTTTTAGGGAACGGCGAACAGGGAACAGATAATAGTTTCAGTTTTTTTTATTTACTTTTTGATTTCTCACAACCTATGGGCGGATTACTATATTAATCTTAAAATAAATAATTTTTCTAAATAATTAAAATCAGAAATATGCACTCTATCAGAAAAAAAACACTAAACTTTGACTTGAAATTTGTACATGGAATAGCTATAGCTTTAGTCATCCTTCCAGCCATCGTCATGGGAATATTAATCCTTAACTATAGCGTCAATCTTCCTTTTTGGGACCAATGGAATTTGATGCCTCAATTATTTGTTAAAATCTCGGCAAACTCTTTGTATTGGCAAGACTTAATAGCACAGCATAACGAAAGTAGAAAATTATTCCCACGACTAATTTTTCTAGGGCTAGCATATCTCACAAACTGGGATGTTAGATATGAAATGTTAGCAATATTTTTATTGGCTTGTCTAGTTTCTGTAAATATTTATCGTTTGAATCGACTCACAATAAATACCAAAACAATCCCCAGTTTAATCATCGCTTTTTTGGCAAACCTACTCATTTTTTCGGCGATTCAATATGATAATTGGTTTTGGGGAATTCAACTAGTTGTCTTCATGCCGATCGCCTGTATTACTACTGCCATTTCTATTGCCTATTCTCGTCTCAGTACAATCCTAAAATTCTTGATTTGTATTGTGCTTTGTATGATTAGCACTTTCTCCTATTCTAATGGAATGCTTGCCTGGGTAATAATTTTACCAGTGCTGGTATTAGCTCCATTAAAATCATGGTCTAATCTATTGAGAAAAAAATGGTTGTTTTTTACTTGGCTAATAACTTTTATTGTCAGTATAACTATATATTTTGATGGTTTTTATAAACCAGAAGGTAGCCCTGGGATAACTCCAGCATTTCTCTATCCCGCTCAAACTCTGCAATTTTTTCTAGCTTTTTTAGGTTCTCCTTTAGGTTCTGGTAATCAAACATTTCCTCTTGTTAATTCCATACTTATTGGTGGGGTAGAAATAGCAATATTTTTCTGTTTATGTCTTTACCTATTTAGACATATTCAAGACTACCCTCTGTTAAATCAAATGATTGGCTGGATAATGATTGGATTTTACTCAGTATTGAGTGCTTTAATAACTTCTGTTGGTAGAGTAGGTTTTGGAGTCGAGAGTTCTTTGCCTTCAAGATACACAACCTTTTCTCTATATTTAATAGTTGCTATTATTCATTTATTGCCAATTGTATTTAGCCACGCCCGTAGTCAAGGCTATTTAACTAAATCAAAAATATTACTACAAAAAATCACAGTATTTCTCGCAATATTAGGATTAGTGATTTTGCAATTCCAATCATTTAACTATAGCCTCAAAGAAATTCAGTTTTGGCATGATTTGCGAATGCAAGGTAAAACTTGTTTGTCTTTTATAAATATCATAGAAAATCAATCTTGTATCGAAGCTAATCTTTTGGATAATTATGATTATGTTAAAGTTATCGCTAATCAACTTAACTATCTAGGAATGTTAAAACCAGGTTTACTTATCAGCGATAATATAACAGCGATCGCTGCCGAAAAATCCAAAAATCAAACTTATGGTGCTTTAGATGGAATTATTCCTTTAAAACCGTGGTATTTTGTCAATGGTTGGGCATTTTTGCCAGAACGTAACCAACCTGCTGATGCAGTTATTTTAACTTACAAAAATCAAGCAGGTGAATGGATTATATTTGATGTTTTAATGTCTGCAAAAACTCACAGAGAATCTTTAGTTCAACTATTTAATAATCCTGCTTATATTAATGCAGGTTGGGAACAAACAATTTCGGGAAAATTGCTTCCTAAAGGTAAGTTAAAAATCTCAGCTTGGGCTTTCGATGCCAAATTAGGTAAAGCTTATAAATTAGATAGAAATCATTCGATTAGTAACGATTAAGTATTTTTATTAGTTAATCAATAGCTTTAAAATATTTGTTTATAGTTGGGCTAATATCAAATTGAAAGAGAGTAGGGGTTTAATATCGAAAATCTGTATTGAGTGAAGATAGTCAGTGCAATAACTGTTTAACCGGATTTGGTATAATACGATGGGTATAAATATTATGCCAATTTTACAGATATAATTGGAATTTCAGAAAGTTATAAAAAAGTTTTTTGATGAACTGACTATGAACTTACCCATAAAATCCTTAACCAATTATGAAATTGGCGACTTAATACATGAGAGCGATCGGACTATTGCCTATCGTGGAGTGGCGAAAGCAGACTCTCAACCTGTAATTATTAAGCTGCTCCGTTCGGAGTTTCCTTCCTTTAACGAATTAGTTCAGTTTCGCAACCAATATACTATTGCTAGTAATCTCCACATAGAAGGTATTGTAAAACCATTAGCTTTATATAGTTATCAGAATGGCTATGCCCTAATTATGCCAGATTTTGGCGGCATTTCTTTAGCTCAATATTATCAAAATTTGCCTCACAATAAAAAAGACATATCCCAATTTTTAGACATCGCTATTCAGATAGCAGAAATTGTCTATCAATTACACCAAAGCCGCATTATTCATAAAGATATTAAACCAGTAAATATATTAATTAATCCTCAAACTAAGAAAGTAAAAATTATTGACTTTAGTATTTCTACTCTGTTGCCAAAAGAAACTCAAACAATTCAAAATTACAAAATTTTAGAAGGAACTTTAGCCTATATTTCCCCAGAGCAAACTGGTAGAATGAACCGAGGAATAGATTATCGCAGCGACTTTTATTCGTTGGGTGTAACATTTTTTGAGATGTTAAATGGAAAATTACCATTTGAAACAAAAGACCCCATGGAATTAGTGCATTGTCATTTATCTAAAATGCCAGTATTAGGGAGTAGGGAAGAGGAAACACAAATACCCGAAATGCTAATGGAAATTGTAATGAAGTTGATGGCAAAAAACGCCGAAGATAGATATCAAAGTGCTTTGGGTTTAAAATATGATTTGGAAAAATGTCGGCAGGAATGGGAGGAAAAGGGAGAAATAGAGAATTTTCAGTTGGGAGAGCGAGATATTAGCGATCGCTTTCTCATTCCAGAAAAACTCTACGGTAGAGAAGCAGAAGTTGAACAGTTATTAGCAGCATTTGACAGAGTAGCAGCCCCCCCTGAATCACCCCTGGGAAAAGGGGGAGGTTCAGAAATAATATTGGTGGCAGGTTTTTCTGGGATTGGAAAAACGGTAGTTGTTAATGAAGTTCACAAACCTATTGTCAGACGAAGGGGTTATTTTATCAAAGGGAAATTTGATCAGTTTAATCGTAATATTCCTTTTTCTGCATTAGTGCAAGCGCTGCGAGATTTAATGGAGCAAATCTTGAGTGAAAGTGATGCTCAACTACAGCAATGGAAAAGTAAAATTCTGGAGGCAGTGGGAGAAAATGGAGAGGTAATTATTGAGGTAATTCCGGCGTTAGAAAAAATCATAGGTAAGCAACCTGCTGTGGCGGAGTTATCAGGAAGTGCAAGGCAAAATCGTTTTAATTTGGTGTTTGGTAAATTTATTCAGGTATTTGCTACACAAAGTCATCCTTTGGTTATATTCATTGATGACTTGCAGTGGGCAGACTCTGCTTCTCTGAATTTGTTGCAACTATTGATGAGTAAAGGAGAAAAAAGTTATTTACTATTCATTGGAGCATATCGCGATAATGAAGTATTTCCCGCTCATCCCTTGATGCTGACTTTAGAAGAAATTGCCAAAGAAGACGGAATAATTAACACTATTACCTTATCTCCTTTATCTCAGACTCACATTAACTTGTTGGTATCTGAGACCTTAAGTTGTACTCCAGAAATTGGTCAACCTCTAACAGAGTTGATATATCAGAAAACCAAAGGCAATCCGTTTTTTACCACTCAGTTTATGCTGGGTTTGCATGGAGAAGGGTTAATTCAATTTAATGCGGCAGTGGCGTATTGGGAGTGCGATATTGCTGAAGTTAGGCAAATGGCACTTACTGACGATGTAGTGGAATTTATGGCCGGGCGGTTGCAAAAGTTGCCAAAAGAAACTCAACAGGTGTTAAAATTAGCTGCTTGTATTGGAAATCAGTTTAATTTGCAAACTTTGGCAGTAGTTTGCGAGCAGTCAGAAGCAGATACAGCAGATAATTTGTGGAAAGCTTTACAATTAGGATTAATTTTGCCACAAACTGAGGTTTATAAATTTTATCTGGGTAGGGAGAAAGTAAGGGAGAATAGTAGAGTTAATCAAGATGTACAATATCGTTTTTTACATGATCGAGTGCAACAAGCTGCCTATACATTAATTCCAGAAAATCAAAAGCAATTAACACACTTAAAAATCGGTCAATTGTTATTACAAAAATTATCACCTGATGAAAAATTAGAGCAAATTTTTGCCTTAGTAAATCAGTTAAATCTTGGTAAAGCAGCCATATTTAGCCAAGAAGAAAAACAACAATTAGCTGATTTGAATTTGGAAGCGGGCAAGAAAGCAAAACTATCGGCAGCTTACCAAGTAGCTGAAAATTATTTTACTATTGGCATTAATTTATTACCCACAACTGCTTGGGAAAGTGACTATGAATTAATTTACAGTTTGTACCGTTATGGCTCCGAAGCAGCATATCTTTGTGGAAATTTTGCTCAAGCTGAAATTCTCTATACCGAAGCACTCAACCATGCTCAAACTGCTTTAGATCAAGCGGTAATTTATCGGATACAAATGACTCAATATCAACTTCAGGGGAGAAATAGTGAAGCGATCGCTATTCAACGCCAAAGTCTACTTATACTTGGTTGGGAAATTCCTACAGAGCAAAAAGTGATTCAAGTTAGTCTAGATGAAGAAATTGGCAAAGTTAAAATATTTTTAAAGCAGCAGACAGTAGAATCAATTCTTAAGCTTCCCAAAATGAAAGATCAAAACATGGCTGAAATGCTGCGAATTGCACAAATTCTCTTCTACGCTGCATGGCTTGATGGTAAACCAAACCTAGCATTTCTCGCTATAGCCAAGATGACAACTTTATCTTTAGACAATGGTAATAGTGATATGTCTCCCTTCGGTTATGTCGGTTATGGTTTAATTGCCAATGCTATGCTCAAAGATGCTACCACAGCTTATCAATTTGGAGAGATGGCTGTGCAACTATGCGAACAGTTTGATAATGCTGATGTGCGGGGTATGACGAATTTTCTCTTTGCTGCAGATGTACATAGCTGGAGTCGCCCCATTCGAGAAGCAGATACTTACTACGAAAATGCTTATAAGTATGGCATGGAAGCAGGCAACTGGCTCACAGTAGGATTTATGATGATGCAAAGTGGCTCAGATCGCCTTACTTATGGTAAAAATTTAAGTCAACTATATACTATTGCCAAAGCTCACGCTGATTTTCTTAGTCATATTAAAAGCTTGGAAAATTTGGATGCTTTAATTGTGGGAGTTGTGCAACCAATTCGTAATCTTTTAGGTTTAACCAAAACAATTTTCACCTTTGATGACGATGATTTCAGCGAATCTGAGTATTTACAAAAATACAGCAATACTCCTTACCATCTTGCTTGGTTATATTCTGTTAAGATTCGCCATGCTTATTTATTTAATAACCAAACAGCTTATCCAGATTTAATTACTAAATTAGACATAATTGAAAATACTATTTCTAGCCACGCTAAAGTTCCTTCCAGTGTATTTTATGTAGCATTAATGCACATAACTTTAGCTGAAACTGCAAAGGATGAAAAAGACTATCAATTCCATTTAGAAAAACTTATTTCTCTAGAAGAAAAATTAAATACCTGGCAAAATTTTTGTCCTGAAAATATTCTCCATAAATGTCTAATTATACAAGCAGAAAAAGCACGATTAAACGGACAAAAAACCGAAGCAATTGATTTATATGAACAAGCAATAACCACAGCTCAAACTAACCAGTATGACTATGAAGAAGCACTAGCAAAAGAACTCCTTGCCAAATTATACCTAGACTGGAGCAAAGAAAAAATTGCCTGTATTTATATGCAAGAAGCCTATTATTGTTATGCCCGTTGGGGTGCAAAAGCCAAAACAGACGACTTAGAAAAACACTATCCTCACCTCCTGAAACCTATTCTCGAAAGACAAAAACTTTGCTCCCTATCCAGTGACACTTTCATTAATTTAACTCAAGGAACAATTTCCCAAACAACAATAGGAGTAGAACAAATATTAGACTTAGCTACTCTAATGAAAGCATCCCGTACCCTTTCAGAAGATATATCCTTAGACGGAGCGATTGCCAATTTAATGGAAGTAGTCAGAGAAAATGCTGGAGCTGAAACTGTAGCCTTGATGCTCTTTCAAGACCAACAGTTAATGCTGACATCTGTAGTTACTGACCAAGAAATTTTCACCCCTAGCTCTGTAAGTGTGGCAACCAGTGATGCAGTACCTTTGAGTGTTGTCAATCAAGTCAAGCGCAACCAAAAGGCTTTAGTTATTGATAACGCTAGTAACAACAATGCTTATGCAGGAGATGCTTATATTCAAAAACACCAACCTAAGTCTATTTTATGTCTACCCTTAATAGATCGTGGTCACGCGATCGGCATTCTCTACCTAGAAAACAATAAACTAGCAGGAGCATTTACAAAGGAGCGAGTGGAAGTATTAAGTTTACTTTGCTCCCAAGCAGCAATTTCCCTAGAAAACGCCAGATTATATCAAGAATCTCAGAATTATGCCCAAGAATTAGAGCAAGCACAACTACAACTTGTTCAGAGTGAAAAAATGGCTTCAATTGGTCAGTTAGTTTCTGGTGTAGCTCACGAAATTAATAATCCTATTGGATTTATTTCTGGGAACTTAAAGTGTGCGAATGAATACGTTCAAGAATTAATGGATTTGTTAGAACTTTATCAACAAGGATTTGAACATAACAGTCAAACAATTCAAAATAAAATTGAAGAGATAGACCTAGATTATTTGAAAGCAGATTTACCAGAGTTAATCTACTCGATTAAAGCAGCAGCTAATCGAATTACTGAAATTAGTAGGTCAATGAGAATTTTTTCTCGTGTCGATACAATATCGAAAGTTCCATTTAACATCCATTATGGCATAGATAGCACCTTATTAATCCTCAAGCATAGACTCAAAGGTAACACCAAACGCCCAGAAATAGAAGTAGTAAAAAATTATAGTGAACTGCCAGAAGTAGATTGTTATCCCGGACAA
>JASJEE010000264.1 GCA_030064835.1 Microcoleaceae cyanobacterium MO_207.B10
TTGGTTAAGGATGCTAATCTAAAGGTGGATGAGTTAAATCATGTTTTACTGATAGGTGGCAGTTGTCGTATTCCTTATGTTAGGAAATTATTGGAGGCTAGGTTAACAGAGCCATTGTTTCACCTACGGGAACCTGATTTAGCAGTTTGTCAAGGTGCAGTATTATTTGCAAGTGGGACGACTGTTAATCGAGTTGTTAAAATTACCAGAGATGGAAAAGGTAAATCTAATCAATTTGGAGGAACTAACATGAACAAGATTAAAACTAAAGTAAAAACTAAAATCATTGGCTTCGATTTAGGACATGGAGAAACGGCTTTACATTGGACTTGGGATGATGCTCATAGTAACGGAAAATCACCAGAATCTTTTAAAATAGCTGGTCAACCAGAAAGTTTCATTACTGCAATTGCATACGATGAGAAGCAAGAAAAAGTAATTGCTATTGGTGAAAAAGCTATTACAAACCCTAAAAATCGCAACATAGATATATGTTTTAAAGCAAGACCAGATAGTGTAGCAACGGAAAAGATCATCAAAGATTATGTTGAGTATATTTATAATTATTTAGTTGCCACAAAGTCGATAAATGCAAATCAAGACTATCAAATTTTGTTCTATGTCGGTCATCCTTCGGGTTGGGAAAAAGAAAGTTTCAATTTATATCAACAAATTCTGGCAGAAGTTTTGCCGAATGTTAAGGTTGCACCAGAATCTAGAGCAGGTTTAATGTCAGTTATTGAGAGTAATCAAGTTAACTCAGAGGAGTTGAAAAAATCTGTATTAGTAATTGATATTGGTTCGTCTACTACAGATTTTACCCTAGTAGGAAATAAACTTAATCAACCTTTTGAAGAATCAGGAATAGAATTAGGAGGAGCTTTGATTGATGAAGCCATCTACGAACAAAGTTTGGCCAAGTTGCAACAAAACTTAGAAGCAGCAAAAAAAGAAGCAGAACAAAGGTTGGAATACATAGAAGAACAGAATGATGATGATGATCAAGATTCTAAAGAGCAAGAATTGAGGGAAGAGTTGGGTGAATTTATCACAGATCCACGCGCACTTTATGAAGCAGTAAGGAAAGTTTTAAGTAAAGATAAATCTAGGACTCAGAATAAGCAAAAAAAAGCATTGGAAGATGTAAAAAAAGAGTTAAAGGAGAGGATTGATGCCATAGAAAATAACCAAAAAATATTTGCTCCAGAAAGCAATGATCGATCAAAATCTATAGCCAAATTAAATTGTCGTAAGCATAAAGAATGCTATTTTAATGATGGTTTTCTTGGGGAAAGCTATGATTTAGCACTAAAAGGAGGATTTATTTTTGAACAAATTAAGGAGAAAAATAAACATGAACTAAAACAAATAATCAATAAAAAAATCAAGTTATTGGGTAACAAAACTTGGGAAGAAACATTTCGTCAGCAATTAGAAAGTGTAAAAAATAAGTTGGATAAGAAAAATATTGAGCCTGGTGCTTTATTTTTAACAGGTGGAGCTTCTCGAATGAGTTTTCTTCAAGACATCTGTGAGGAGTTATTTCCTGGTGCTAAATTTGTCAGAGATACTAAACCGGAAATATGCATTTCAAAGGGCTTGGCTTTCTGGGGTAAGACAGACTATAAAGTAGCAGGTTTTTTAGAGGAAGTAGAAAAGTTTTTAGAGAAAGATTTGTTGAGAGTTATTCGGGGAAATATTCCTTCGTTCTTTGATAGTTTGTCAGAAGTTTTATCTGAAAAAATATTGTACAAAATTGTTAAGCCTTCCATGTTAGACTGGCAACGCGGTTATACTACAACCTTAAGGAGTATGGAAGAAAAAATTCTTGAAAGTTCTAAAAAATGGCTAGATGGAGAAGAAGCCAAAGAAATCATATCAGATATTGTGAAACTGTGGTTGCAAAATCAAGTTTTAAAAGACATTGAAAAGGAAATTGATAAAATATCTGATAAATATGAACTTCCTAAAGGTAGTTTAATTTATGGTTATGGGATACCTGACCAAGTTGGAATCAATTCAACAGAATTCTCTTATCAAGGACAAAGAATAACTTTAGAAGCTTCAGAAATGCCATTACTAGCATTACAGATAGCTATTTCTGGAGTTGTTGCTTATTTTGTTGTAACTGCTATTCTTGGGGTAGTTTCTGCTATTATATATGGTTTGATAGCTCTTTTAGTTTCTTCAATAATTGGAGCAATTATAGCTGTAATTCTAGGAGTTCTTGCATTATTCTTGTGGATTCCGGCAGTAGCTGAATGGGCAAAAAAAACAATAGGAGACGTATCGCAAGCAGTATCAGGAGCAGTATCAAATGCAACACGCCAAGCCATCAGAACAAATAATATTCCTTCACCAATACGTCCTATGCTACTCAGTAACAGTAAAGTTGATAAAATACTGACAGATAACAAATCCGAAATAAAATCAGAAATTCAAAAATCTTTAGAGGGTGAATCAAAATTGGTAAATAAAATAGTTGAAGAAACAAAAGAACCAGTAAAGAAATTAATTGAAACGCAAGCTGAGAGAGCTAAACTTTTAATATTCTAAGACAAAGCTTCTACTTTTCCATAACTGTTGTATCAATCTAAGAGGTTTAACCATGAAACTTATTGACTATTTTCAAATAAATAAAGAAAATTTCTGCTCAGAACTTAAAAAGGCTAAAACACCAGACCGGGTGGTTGATATTTTGACCGGAGAAATAAGAAGACTAAATGGTGAATATATCGAGAAACTAATTCCATCCCAAGCTAACGTAGCCTTAGCGCTACTAGATATGTTTGAACGCTCTGTGAAGTTATCAACTGGAATTAAAGAAGACTATTCCCAATACATTAATAGGATATTCGACAAATCCATTTCCCTAGAAGATGCTAAAAAAATAGAGAACACAAAAATTTATCCCATTATTGGAGCTATAGCAGGAGGAAGTGCTGGTGCTTTGTTTGGACCATTTGTTTCCATGCTGAGTGCAAGTGCAGGAGCTTTTTTAGGAGAAAAAATGAAGTCAGAATTAGTAGAAGAGAAAACCAAAAGTACCGATAGTCGCACATGGTCGGCCCCAGAACCA
Organism: Microcoleaceae cyanobacterium MO_207.B10; assembly: GCA_030064835.1. GTDB lineage: Bacteria > Cyanobacteriota > Cyanobacteriia > Cyanobacteriales > Microcoleaceae > JASJEE01. The sequence goes on from JASJEE010000264.1 coordinate 3,080, forward strand.
CAATTACAACTTGACGCAGATATCCTCATTTCTAAATTTGAGGAGCAATTAAAAGCCATTGATGAGTTAGTTATTAAATATGGTACACCCTCAGAACCACCAAAACCAAAATTAGAAGATCACCCGGCAACATTAAAGTTTTTCCAAAATTGTCTCAAACAAAAACATCAAGGAATAATTCCACCACTGTTGATGGAAGAATTGAATTATTTACTTGACAGTTCTGAGATTGAGATACAAGATTACGATCCAAACTCAAACGATAACAGATACCAAGAATTTGAGTTTGTACCAAATCATGATTCAAAAAACTATGAAACCATAAAACCTGCTTTGCTGAAAGGCGATCGCGTCATCTTAAAAGGCGTTGTCAGAGAACCAATGTCAGATACCTAAACTCCAGATGATTCAAAACTTCCACCACTCAAACTTAGACGATGGTAGCGACGAAAGTCCTCAAGACCAAACTGATGACCTAAGTCACTACCATTCCCTAGACGAAAACCAATACAGTCAATCCCATATTGACAACCCAGAAACCTACCATTCCCACCATCTAACTACCCATCACCAAGACAACCACCAACTGTTTCCCCAATACCATTATATCGACCACATAAACCAAGATGATACCGACCTTTATCAACAAATTATAGATAACTGGGAGGAAAACGATTATTCTGTGGAAACATCCGACTACCACCCCTGGGAAAATTTCGATATTCACCACGCCGATACCACAAATATTATCGGCAACCCCACCCATGATATGCAATTCTGGTATCATCCCGACGGTGATTTTACTTGTGGTATTGCGGTACAAAAATTTGTTCTCGAAAGTATCAGCGATCGCCACTTTAGCGAAAGGGAACTAACCCAAGAAGCCATAGATAAAAGCGGTTATCAACCCGATAAAGGTATGACATTAGGAAGAGTTGGAGATATTCTCGAAGCCGAGGGAGTTCATGTCACCCATCAATATAACTGCTCTTTAACCGACATAGAACAAAAATTAAAAGAGGGAGAAAAGGTAATTGTTGGCATAAACGAAGGAGAAATATTGATGTCAAATCAACGACTGTCAGATTATCGAGGTATCCCTGCCAGTCAAGGAGCAAATCATGTGGTACAAGTTATCGGTATCGATCGCTCAGACCCAGAACATGAAAAAATTATTCTCAATGACCCCGCTGTAGATTTTGGCAGAGGTTTAATGGTTCCCACAGAAAGATTTATGACTGCTTGGCAGGCAAGTCGTTGTTACGCAATTATTACACATTATCAAACCCAACTATATTCTCATGTTAATTATTAATTGTCAAAGTAGATTTCCAGATAGGATGTGGTACAGCTATTACAGACAAGATGCCTGTGCTAAAACTGAGCCGAGCGATCGCCACCTACAATTTCAACCCAACCCCTTGCCAATTTCTCAACCTTCTGCTAGTCTACAGCTAACAAGCTAAAATGGAAAAACTGTACCTAGATAACATTTAACCTTGGGAATTGAACTTGAAAAAGATGACTAATCAACCCATAAAAAACTGGCAAACGCTACCTATAAAGGTATTGTTAGGCAGATTGAATGTAATAAATAGAATAAAGCCTGATGTCTAAAAATAACAAAAACATTCACTCTGCCACCGAACCCGCAAAATGTCGGGAGATGGAGCAGAAATACGGCTGGAAACTTGTCGAAATCCGGCCTACTAAAGACAAAATTCTCAAAGTCGATTGCGTCTTTGAGGGAGAACAAACATCATTTGAGGATAACCGCTATGACAACTGAAACCTGGATAGTTTATAAAACCGAGACCATGAGCGATAGTGGTTGGGAAGAACGAATGCTGATGCCTCGCCAAAGTCTGACTGACATTTTAGAGGAAAACTGGAGCGCTGAAGAAAATCCGACAATTCCCCAAATAGGCGATCGTACTCGCGCCTATAAGACTGACGACCAAGACGCTATTACTCATGCCAGAGAAGGAGATTGGGTGGTGACGCGCGTCGAAAAGTTTGCCAGTTTTGACACTGATACACGCATCGTCGTCTGTTATTGTAAATATGCTCCTATCGCTCCCCAGTGGGAACAAGTGCCACGGGGCGCTACCGCCAACGAATTATTGGATGCGGTGGAAGTTTAATTTTGTGGTTCTGAGTGAGAGGTACTTCTGATGGGGGAAACAGAACAAATCATCGCCAACATCCATCAAACACTGTGGTTTCAACAACTTATACCGATGGAAACCAGTATTAGTTGGCCTATTCCTCTGAGACAAAAGGGTTGCGTGTATGTCATCCTACCCTGCATTGGGGTCAAAACCACTACCGCAGGCCAGACTATCTTATTCCCTCCCTTAGCCACTCTGACCCTAGATTGGTCAAATCAAGCCATAGTCGAATATGTAGACTTAAAATTTAAGAATCCTTGGCAGCAAGAGGCAACCGAAAGCCAGATAGGGACTTTTCCCCATGAAGCGATCGCCAATCTAACAGTAGATGAGTACAAACAAAAACGCAGTGAGTTATTAGCCATGTACGATAAAATGTTTTACTGGCTAGCCACAGGTAGCAGTTTTTCGGAGGAATGGTGTAGTGACTTTAGTCAACTTTTGCAATTATTAATTGAGCCTAGTTTAAAACCCTATTATCAAGATTTACAGCCTAAGTTTTTTGACCGTTTTATCCATAATTAATTAACCAAAGTTCTATGATACAAACTTAAGCCAAAAAGCTCAATATGTCATTGGAAGGCGGTAATAAAACCAGAAAAATAACTGGTTCAAACGTTAAAAAAGCCGAAGCAATCTCATAAATATTAATAGTTAAACAAAGATTGCCACGGGGGGGATTAATTATAAGATATTATAGTTAACTTTTACCCACTCCCTCCTCGCAATGACAATTTATTAACAACTTAAAAAAAACAATAAGGAGACTAAACAATGATAAATTTTGAAATCCAAAAAAAAGCAGTTTTACAATTGTTTCAAGACAGTCTTTTTATTGCTGAAAAACTTGAAAAAGCCGATTCGTTGCAATACCTTAAATCCGCATATAGCCGTTTAATAGATGAGAAAATTTGGGTAGTTATTTGTGGAGAATATAAAAAAGGAAAATCCAGCTTAACTAACGCCCTTTTAAACGAACCCGGACTTTTTCCAGTAGATGTAGATGTCACTACTAGCCTAGTTTCTACCATTACTCATGGGGAAAGGGAAAAAATCATGGTAGTTTTAGGCAAACCTGGAGAAGAAAAAAGTAAAAATATAGAAATTACACGAGAGGAAATTCCTGATTATGTAACGGAACAACAAAACAAAAATAATACTAAAAATGCTCGGATGTTAGTAATTGAATCCCCAAACCAACAATTAGAAAATGGTTTAGTATTAGTCGATACTCCGGGGGTGGGTGGTCTTAATACAAATCACACAGATATTACTTATGCTTTTATTCCCAACGCCGATGTCATCTTATTTGTCAGTGATGTTGATAAACCTCTATCACAACCAGAACTTGACTTCATAAAAATGATTAGAGAACATAATCAAAATCTTGTCTATGTCGTGACTAAAACTGACCTGGTAGATGAAAATAACTATGAAGCAATAGTAGAAAATAACCGTCAGAAATTAACAAAAATTTCCCAATGCTCTCCAGAGGAAATTACAATTATTCCCGTGTCTAGCAAGAATAAATTAGATTACCTAAAAACTCAAGATGCAGAAGACTTAGAAGATAGTAATTTTCCCAAACTTGAGGATAAAATTTGGCAAATTTTGAACCAAGAAAAAGGTTATATTTTATTAATGAGTGCTTTGGGAAGTATTAATCAAGTTATTGTTGAGATGAAAACCCCCTTACAAGCAGAATGGAAAGCCTGTCAAAAACAGACCAAAGAGGAATTAGATGCTCTGGAAAATAAATTTGAAACAGAGAAAAAACGACTAGAGGAATTAATTAATAATCAAAATACTTGGAACAATCAATTAAGAGATGGCATGACAGATATGCGTCAGGAAGTGATGTATTCTTTTGAGGAAGGTTTTAGTAAAATTCGTCGTCAGTTAAACGATTATATAGAAGGAATGCCAGACAAACCCCAAAAAATTGCCAGTTTAATAGAAACAGAAATTGACGCGCTCATATCTAGATTGGGTAAAGAACTGAGTCAAACAGCACAATTAATCTATAAAGACCTAGAATATTCAACTCAGCTCAACTTAAACCCATTGGAAGTTACTTCACTAGAGTCATCAGCAGCAAAAATTTCAACCAATGATATTAATCTTAAAGACAGCGATTGGTGGGGTAAGGCTACCACAGCTTCCCGTAGTGGCTTGATGACTGGCTTATCAGTGGCTACTATTGGTGGAGCCATCGGTTTTGTGGCAGGTTTGCCTTTTGGGGGAGTCGGTTCTGTACCTGGTACTGCTATTGGTGCTGGTATTGGCGCTGCTTTAGGCAAAGTTGCAGGCTTTTTTATGGGGACTAAAAATACTTGGGAGGAACTGGATAAAAAAGACCAAATTGAGAATCAGAGAATTATTGCTAAAAAGATAAATCCAATTATTGAGGATAGTCAAAGGCAAAGCCGGAAAATATTGAATGATGCTATTACTAAATTAGAACGTTTTATGCGAGATGAGTTCTCCGGTCAGATTCAGCGTCAGAAGAAAACTTACGAAGAAAGTTTGAACTCTATTAAAAGAAGTCGTGACCTTTCTCAACAGGATGCTGCGCGACGTTCTCAACAATTACAGAAACCATTAGAATATCTCAACGGTATTTATCAGCGCGGGGCTGAAATAGGTAAAGAAATAGAAAAGTGGCAGACAAGTCAATCCAACGATAAAACTGATGTAGGAGGATGGGCAGATGCCTGAGAATAGCCTTCGCGCTCGCGCTGAAGAAATATTCGAGTCGGCGATTCAACTTACCGCCGATTCATCTAACTTGGCTGGTTTGCATCAAGAAATCCAGCAATGCCATAAAAGACTCCACGAACCCATGCGAGTAGCAGTCGTGGGCAAAATCAAAGCGGGTAAATCCAGCTTAATGAATGCCTTATTAGGTGAATCGGTAGTAGCTACAGGAGTTGAGGAACTGACTTTTAATGTGAATTGGTTTAAATATGGGGAGACTCCATCTTTGGTGGTGCATTTTAAAAGCGATCGCCCCCCAGAAACCAAAACCCTAGAAGAATTAGAACTACTTACCCGTCGTCGAGAGGAAAACCGTGCTTTCTTAGTAGGGATTGAATATATTGAAGTTTTTTATCCCAACCAAATTCTCAAAACTTTCAACTTAATTGATACCCCTGGTTTTAACTCTGCTTTCTCAGAAGATTCCAGTAATACTTTAGACTTTATGCAACTGCACCCGGAAGACTTAACCGGAGTTACTCAAAAAGAAGCATCAAAAACAGATGCGATACTATATTTGTTTAGCCAGAGTATGGCAACTTCTGACCAAGGGGTGTTAGAAAAATTTATTGGGGAAAAAGTAGAGAATTCAACGCCGATAAATTCTATCGGTGTTTTAACAAAAGTCGATAATTATTGGCCTGATAAATCCGATCCTCTGGATACTGGTACAGCGATCGCTCAAAGATTGCTATCGGAACATTCTCAATTGCGTAATTTGCTCTATACAATCTTTCCCATATCTGGTCTTCTGGGGTTGGGAGCAAAAACTTTATTGCCAGAAGATTTTGCAACTTTAGAGCAATTAGCTGCTTTACCCATAGAGGAGTTTGAGAGTTTAACCAAAAGTGCAAAGAGGTTTAACAAAGAATACTCGGAACGACCTAATATTCCCTCTTCTATTAACAGAAAACAACTGTTGAGTAAATTAGGTTTATACGGTATTTTCCAGGGATGCGAATTAATTAGAGGAGGAATCAAAAATAACAAGGAACTAAAAGATAAATTATTAGGATTGAGCGGATTACCCGAATTAGAAAAATTAGTAGTTTCGCACTTTGGCAACCGAGCATTTTTAATTAAACTCAATAGTAGCTTGAAAAAAATCTTAGTTGCCTGTCGCCAATATGAACAGAAAAATCTCTCAGAAAGGGATGCAGAAATATTAGAAAAAATAGCGATAATTTTTGAAGAATTAAAAGTTAAAGAACACAGTTTCAAAGAATTACAAGTTTTGCGGGATTACTACGACGGCAAACTCGACTTTAAATCAAATGAAGTCAAACAGCTTTTAGAAGTAACGGGAGAATACGGAACTTATTCCGGTTATAGATTAGGGTTAGATGATACTGCTACCATTCCCGAAATGTTAAATATTGCCCAAGAAAGAATCAATTATTGGTATCAAAAAGCAGAAGATATTATGGGAAGAAATCGTCAAACCATTAATGCAGCCAGAATAATAGCACGTTCCTACGAACGGATTTTATACCATCTAAAAGAAGCTGAAAAACACTTGTGGTAGTTAAATAAAATTGTAGGTTGGGTGGAATTTAACGGAACCCAATCTACAGATTGCAAACTACCAAAATCAAAATTGAATGAATAGCCTAACCTCTGGAATCAATCATCCCCGCCGTCATCTCCATCGCAGACTCCATCCCCATCACTATCACTGCATGAAGACGAGGATGAACCACAAGAACCTCCACTGCTTGAATAAGAGGAGGAAGACGAGGAAAAACCTGAATCAGAGGATGAACCATTATCACCACCACCTTCCGATGAATGATTTGGATATCTACTCTTGGGATAATAGTAATGATGATATACGACTCCAACCAATTGCTCACTCGGATTTACATAAGCACTATCACGAGTATCATCTAAATTATTGTCATTCTCTAAGTGGGTATCTGCTTCATAATTTGCGCTTGTAGCATCAAAAGAATTACCCCAAGAAGAACTAGAGTCAAAATCATTATTTTTCCAATCACCGTCGCTGAAACTATGAGTGCTGTGGTCTTCGTAGTCTGAACTCCAATTTGGGCTATGATAATCATGGTCAATATGACCCACATAGCTAGCTGCTGGAATGTTTGAGTCTAAACTATGGTCATTTGTATGGTCGGGAGAACCAGAGTCATGGTGTTGGTCGTCGGTATGGTCGGCAGAATCATCACCAGACCAAGAATCTTCATGGATAGGAATTATAGGCAAAGGTGGTATTATCATGGTGAAGACTATTTTAAAACTCTACTTTAACCATTTTATACCCTTTTTTATAAAGAGATGAAAGATTAGGTGTAACGACCAGTAATTGAGACACACTCCAGACCTGCAACACTGAACTTTTTCAGCCAGGATTAATTGCAACTAGATTGATGTTCTCACATTGTTTTAACTGCAACCTCGCGGTGAATTATATCAAATCCGGTAGCATCGGTGTAATATAATTAAACCTGATAAATTACTAATAGTAAGAGTTGGGCGATCGCCATGCCGAGAGTGTTAAAACTACAACCACACAAAAGTATCGAAGAGCT
>JASJEE010000258.1 GCA_030064835.1 Microcoleaceae cyanobacterium MO_207.B10
CCTTTCATAGTCTAAATTTAAGCCGTCTAACGCACCCTACCAGACTGAAGTTTTACGCATCAGCGATCGCCTCTTCTCATCTCCCAACTATTAAACAATAGCGATAATGCTCCCTCTCGAAGCGATAGTCCCTCCAACATAAACCAAATTTTAGGCAGCGATAATGCTCCCTCTCGAAGCGATCGCTGTACTTATCGTAGACCCAACCAGCGCAAAATTGGCATCATAATATAATGACTCACACCTAAACAAAAACCAGCAGTACACCCCAATAAACCAAAAAAAGTAATGCTAGTAAAAAACTCCAACAAACTAGGTTGACTTTTACTCACCACCACAAACTCTAAAAATAACTCTGGAAATATCTTGAAATTTCCCAAACTAGCAAAAACTATGACAGTAATAGCAGCAACTATCAAAGCTTGAATTGAATGATGTTTCCTTAAACCAAGTCCCAATGTGATTATACCTGTAGCTACCCCAACAGATAATTTACCCATTACTTCCAGGATAATTAAATCCTCTCTAGTCGTGTAGAAACTTGTGCCTGCTTGAGCAAACTGCCAGCATAAACCACCTAAAATATAACCAATAATTCCCATAAATGAAGCTCGCCAATAGCGACGACGTTGACCTAAACCCCCCACATCTGTCAGACCAACGCCAGTTCCTAAACCAGCTAAACCAAATACCACCAATTCTGGGCCAACTTTTAGAGGTACACCTGAGACAAAAAACATCAAGTTAGCAAGTAAACTAATACGATCACCCAATCCCGACCAGTAAGCAAAAATCAAGCCAAAAGTAGCCCCTATGCTACCTCCTACTCCACCGAGTACCATTTCCCAAATAGTATCTATAGAACCTTCGACTATTTGATTGAAAATTTTCGATATTTTAATGGATAGTCTATTGATAGCTTGACCCAGCCTTGTTACCTTGGTAGTGAATGAATTCTGAACAGCAGTGGCTAAAGAAGATATTCCCACAGACCTTTTTTTCCGGCGATAAATTTTAGCTAGACGGACTTGAATTTCTGCTGCTGTGGCTGGTCGTTGGGCTACGTCTAAATTCACCATATCATCAAGCAAGTCAGCAAAAGCGGGATGAACAGCTTTTAGTTGACGCCATTTTAATTTACCTGTGGAGGGGTCTTCTAATTCTGCTGGATATTGACCAGTGAGCAAATGAATGCAAGTACGACCCAAGGCATAGAAATCTGTAAATGGCCCTATTTCCCCTCCCGCAATTTGTTCTGGGGGACTATATCCAGGGGAAATTAATCTGGTTGTGCTGCGCTTCGCTACAGTTTCTCTAGGACCTATTCGATAAGTACCGATTTGTTTTGCCCCACCAAAATCAATCATTACCAGTCGGTCTGTTTTTTTGGGTTGGTGCTGAGATGTTTGGGAAACCCTCACCATAAGGTTAGAAGGTTTGATGTCCCTATGAATAATTTTCCGGCGGTGCAGTTCCCATAAAATTTCTACCGCTTGGGAAAGCCAACGAATTACCCATTTATCGGGACATCCTTGGGGATGTTGTTCCAGAATTTCCTCTAGAGTATAACCATCAATTTTTTCCATGACTAGGCATGGTAAAAACCATTGGGTTGAGTGGCCTACTTCCGACTTAATTTTTTGCTTGCGCAGGTGAAAGTAGTCTTCTGGTTCAACTTTGGGAATGCCGGAATGACGCAAACTAGCTAATACCCAAGCTTCCTGATCGAATAATTCTAGGGCTTTGGGGGAGCTTTCTACTAATACTTTTAGGATACGTTCCGTTTGAGTTTCTAAGTCCCAGACTATGTAGATTTTAGAAAATCCACCGGAGCCTAGTTGTCTTAGGGGAATGTAGCGATCGTTGAGAAGCAGTGGGGTACCACAATTTTGACAAAAGTTATTGCCCCATGGCTGGATTGGACTTGAACAATGGGGATTTATGCAGTGGATTGTCGATAATACAGATTGATGCACAACCATCTACAGTAAGTATGGGTTGAGGACAATAGAAAAATTACTTATATTTTCACATTTCTATATCTACAAGTATCAGGGAACGTTTCAGATACTCTAATATCTCTTACAAATTAACCATAATCCGAGTTGAGAGCAGAGCTTTTTTTTGAATTGTTCAATAACAATGATTTGGGACTTGGCCCTATTAATTTAATACTATTTCTGAATTACCCAGTTGAGGGGTTTGTCCAGGTTTTAAGGCCCTATTTAGCTGGCAATTAGGCTTAATCTACTTAGGGTTTGCTGCATAAATCTAATGTAGTGGACCTACACGCCTAAAACTTTGCAATAGATTTTGATTTCTAGGTATAGTGATCTTCCCCCTCTTCCCACACTTCCTGATTAAGGCACCATTTTAGATGTGTCAGTCCACTACTTGATTATATGTCCAAATATTATGGACTAAATTTACTGCTACAGGAGCAAAATAGATTCTACGGATGTAGAGCAATTGGAATATATTCCATGGATGCACAGAGATTTTTCTCTGTTGAATTCCTCTATGGTCAGATTGACTCTACACAACTACATGATGGGATATTTCATTAGGTATTGTTCATCTAGTTTGCTTCATGTCACTAAAATTAATAAAATATTTATATTTAAGGATAATCAGTCTGATTGTTTTTATTTTAATGAAAAAAAATGCAAATTAAATGTAGATTAATGTAGCATACCTGTGATAGTAGTTTTAAATAACTAAGTAGAGAATAATTGGCGCTCAATCAAAATTTAGTGACTGGATTTTTGGGGATATTAGCTAATGATTTTTTTCCAAAAAAAACGATTCTATTGTGTGACTCCTAGCAATACTTGTTACAGAATATCTGAGTAAAATTTCTTAGATTAGTTAATCATCAGAATCTTTAAGTTTCCTGAATCTGTAAAGATTTTTCTGACGATCCCTTGTTGCTTGTTCAATATTTAATTCTCTTGTCAAGAGTTATTATTTACTGCATATAGATGTTTTTTTGTCAATAAGTAATTATCCACTTGATTTATTTTCAACTATAACCACGAGAAAATCAACAAATGTAACAGACTGATTTAAAAAAATTATTAATAAAAAAATAATCTTTAAAGAATAAAAGTGTAAATTGTTGATATTATCAAAAATAGTCTGCTAGATATGCAGAACAGTTAAGAGATTCTTAGGAAATAAGATATGAGTTACGCTAAAACCCAAGCTCAGTCTAAGTCTGGATACCAGGCTGGAGTAAAAGACTATAAACTGACTTATTACACTCCTGATTACATACCAAAAGATACAGATGTTTTGGCTGCCTTCCGTATGACTCCTCAGCCAGGAGTACCTCCAGAAGAAGCTGGTGCTGCGGTAGCTGCTGAATCTTCTACTGGTACTTGGACAACAGTATGGACTGACTTATTAACTGACCTAGATCGCTACAAAGGTCGTTGCTATGATATTGAGTCTGTTCCTGGTGAAGATAATCAATATATTTGCTATGTAGCTTATCCTCTAGATTTGTTTGAGGAAGGTTCTGTAACTAATATGTTGACCTCTATTGTAGGTAACGTATTTGGTTTCAAAGCATTACGGGCGCTACGTCTGGAAGATATGCGGATTCCAGTTGCTTACTTGAAGACTTTTGAAGGTCCTCCTCACGGTATTACTGTTGAGCGTGACAAATTAAATAAGTATGGTCGTCCTCTATTAGGTTGTACTATTAAGCCTAAGTTGGGTCTATCTGCTAAGAACTACGGTAGAGCAGTTTATGAGTGCTTGCGTGGAGGCTTAGACTTTACCAAGGATGACGAAAATATTAACTCTCAGCCTTTCATGCGCTGGCGCGATCGCTTCTTATTCGTTCAAGAAGCTATTGAAAAGGCCCAAGCTGAAACTGGTGAAATTAAAGGCCACTACCTCAACGTAACTGCCCCCACCCTTGAACAAATGATGGAGCGTGCAGAGTTTGCTAAGGAAATTGGCACTCCCATCATCATGCACGACTACCTAACTGGTGGTTTTACAGCTAATACAACTTTGGCCAAATGGTGTCGTCGTAATGGTATTCTGTTACACATCCACCGGGCAATGCACGCTGTAATTGACCGTCAGAAAGCTCACGGTATTCACTTCCGGGTTTTGGCTAAGTGCTTAAGAATGTCTGGTGGTGACCACCTCCACTCTGGTACAGTTGTTGGTAAGCTCGAAGGTGAAAAAGGTATCACTATGGGCTTTGTTGACTTGATGCGGGAAGACCACATCGAGCAAGACCGCGAGCGTGGTATTTACTTTACTCAAGATTGGGCATCTATGCCTGGTGTAATGCCAGTTGCTTCTGGTGGTATTCACGTTTGGCATATGCCAGCTTTGGTTGAAATCTTTGGTGATGATTCCTGCTTACAGTTTGGTGGTGGTACTTTGGGTCACCCTTGGGGTAATGCTCCTGGTGCAACAGCTAACCGTGTAGCTCTAGAAGCTTGTATCCAAGCTCGTAACGAAGGTCGCAACTTGTTCCGTGAAGGTGGCGATGTAATTCGTGAAGCTGCTAAGTGGTCTCCTGACTTGGCTGTTGCTTGCGAACTTTGGAAGGAAATTAAGTTCGAGTTTGAAGCAATGGATACCCTCTAAATCTATATGAATATGGAAGATTTTAGATTTTAGATGGCAAGAGATAGATAGATATGTCAAACTTGACTGCTAAGGATTTAATCAATCCTTTATCTAAAATCTAAAGTCTAACATTTATAGATTCAGGCTGGGGTCAAAAATGGATATAAAAAAAGTTGCGAAAGATACTGCAAAGGTACTGACGAGCTACCTGACCTATCAAGCTGTGCGAACTGTGACGGCTCAGTTACGAGAGACGAACCCTCCCTTAGCAATATGGTTAAGTGGTTTTTCCTCAACAGGCAAAATTCAAGATGGAGAAGCTTACCTACAAGAGCTACTTCAGGAAAATAAAGAATTAGCATTTAGAGTAATGACCGTTAGAGAGCATTTAGCAGAGGAAGTAACTGAGTATTTACCGGAAATGGTTTGTACTGGTATTCGGCAAGCTAATATGGGTCATCGCCGTGGGTACCTGGAGAAAATAACGCAACTGGAAATAGCTGACCCTAGTCTAGATCCAGATCAACATAGTGATTAGCCACGAAAATTCGCAGTTAATTTTTCCCTGGGGAAAAATCCTGGGGCTGTGTCCAAAATCTTTTGAGTTAAAGATTTGGTTTACCTAAACATTGATTAAACAGTAAAAAAAAATCCATGAGAACATTACCAAAAGAGCGTCGTTACGAAACCCTTTCTTATTTGCCTCCTCTAACTGAGATGCAAACTCGCAAGCAACTTGAATATATTTTAGAGCAAGGTTTTATTCCTGGTGTTGAATTTAGTGAGTCTTCTGCACCAGAAATGCACTACTGGACTTTGTGGAAGTTGCCTTTATTCCATGCAAAAACAGTTAATGAAGTTTTAACTGAAATAGATGCTTGCCGTTCTGAAAATCCAGATTGCTTTATTCGCGTTATGGGTTTTGATAACGTGAAGCAATGTCAAGTATTAAGCTTTATCGTACATAAGCCTAATCAAAGAAGATATTAATTCATCGCTAGATTAATATAGTTTAGTGGGGTAGGTAAGTTTGTCTACCCCACTTTGTTATTTTCAATCTATCCATTTAAACCAGGATATTTGATTATTTAGCTTGATATTGTTCTAAAGTCAGGTTCATACAAGACGATATTTATATAGTTCCCTGTAGATTTCATTGCACTTGTAAAGAAGATCGTATGGAAATTAAACCACAGAAAGTTGAAATTAGCACCCAAAAGATTGCTTATTATGAAAGTTCAGGTAAGAAACAAACTATTTTCCTCATTCATGGTAATTCTTCATCGGGACGCTCTTACCTGAATCAATTACAAAGTCAACTAGGTGACACATATCGCTTGATAGCGATGGACTTACCAGGCCATGGACTCTCAGATGTAGCTGCTAACCCAGAAGTAACTTACACTTTACCTGGTTATGCTAATGCTGTTGTTGAAGTAGCTAAAGCTTTAGATGCTTCTAATGCAATTTTTGTAGGTTGGAGTTTAGCTGGACATATTCTTTTAGAAGCTAGCGATCGCCTCACTGATGCAAGAGGTATTGTAATCTTTGGTACGCCACCAATTGCTGATAACCCTCCTGATCTAGAAAATGCTTTTTTACCACATCCATCTTTTAGCTTAGGCTTAACTGCGGAACTGAGTCAAGAGGATATGTTGGCGTATGTGACGACTTTCTTTAGACCAGATATGGTAGAAATTCCTGAGCTTTTTTTAGAAGATATTGCCTTAACTGATGGCAGAGCGCGTGGTAATTTAGGTGCAAGTATTACCCCTGGTGGTTATCAAGACGAGATTGAAATTGTGGGTAATATGAAAATTCCCCTAATGATTATTCATGGGGAAGAAGAGCAGTTAGTAAATGCTGATTATATAGTAGAATTAAAAATGCCTACCCTTTGGAATGGAGAAATTCAATTTATTGCTAATGCTGGGCACGCTCCACATTGGGAAATGCCAGAGAAATTTAATAGTTTATTGATGGATTTTATTACTGATTTGACGATAGGTAATCCTCGTTAGTAACATTGATATTACAGCACTTTAGTTTTGATAATGAGCTAAAGTTTATTAATTTTTTTTCCTGTTTCCTAGAGTTATAAAATTTTGCACCTTATTTAAGTAGAAAACTCCTATAACTGGAATCAGCAAAAAACTTTATCCCCATTCCTATATCTAACTGTAATTTCATAGTATAAACCCAACAATTAAACAAATTTCTGTGCCTCAGAATACTCATCAATATTTGTATAGAATAGCGTGACTTCCTCACCTCCCTTAATATCTTTTTGGGCAATTAAATGTGCCCATAAACCAACTTCATTTTCTACCCACTCCACACGAGCATTAGCCTTTTCTGCATGATTACAAAAAGAAGCTAAACCAAACACAAGATATCTGTTAACATTGTGACTTTTACTATACTCTAATGGGGATACAAAGTAATATTTAAAGATACCTGTTTCATCTATAGTTTGTTCTGGTTCAAATGGAAAAATCTCTACAGGAGCAACTTCTAATAATGTTCCTTCAGGAATATGCTGTTTTGCCATAATTCCTCGTCCTTTATTCGGAATTTTTTTGACTTCAATCATCAATTATCTCCAATAGATAAATTTTTAATATCAATCTATGAGAGTTTAGTTTATCATACATCAGGAAATTTTGTTAAATTTATTTCATGGTTAAATTGAAGCGCTAAATAACATTATGGATGAAAAAATATTATTAGAGCAAGAACATAAAGCAACAGGATTCAAGGTTTTCTTGACTTCTATGGAAGATAGTCATATTAAGCACTTAATCAAGCTTGCTCAAGACCAAAGTTTAATAGATTTACTGGGTTGGAACACATTCTTTGAACCTGATGATACGGAACAATTCATTGAGGCAATATCAGATTTCACTCTGCCCTATTCTCGAAAAAGTCAACCTCTCATATTTGGAGTTTACTTAACTCCAGAAAGTTTACCCATCGGATATGTACTCTTAAAAGGCTTTAACATGGATTTATTAACGGCTGAAACTGCTGTAGCAATTCTCGATAAAAAATATAGAAATAAAGGATATGGAAAACTAGCACTAAAACGAATAATTATTTATGCTTTTGATGAATTAGGCATTAAAACAATTGGCGCAACAATTCTATTATCAAATAAAAGCTCAGTTAATATGGTTAAAAATCTAGGTTTTGTAGTTACAGAAATCAAGAATAAATCATGGCCGATGCCTAATGGAGAACTAGCAGATATGTTATTCATGGAATTAACAAATAATAGCAGTACAGGTAGGAAATAGGGAGGATGAAAAGCTGAAAATATTAATTTTCCTAATTATCAGTTCCTTGAATTTGTCTGATGTTAGGAGAATTTAAGATGTTTGATATTATTAATAGCGATCGCTACATTATGAAACGAAACTTTTCTCCTGATAAATCCTATTTTCAGATTGTAATCTGCCTTATTCTCGAAAAAGTCAACCTCTCATATTTGGAGTTTATTTAACTCCAGAAGGTTTTAATATGGATTTTTTAACTGCTGAAACTGCTGTAGCAATTCTGGATAAAAAATATAGAAATAAAGGATACGGAACCCTAGCATTAAAATGAGTAATTATTTATGCTTTTGATGAATTAGGTATTAAAACAATTGGCACCGTAATTTTATGTAAGCATTCAGCCGTCAGCTATCAGCTATTAGCTATTATTTTTGTTACGATATAAAGCTGATAATTAGCTTTGTTGTGGTTGGGTTTTTCCGTTGGAAATGCTTCGCAAACGTTCCTCAATCCAACCTACACTTATTGCACTAATTAATCAGTGAAACTTATTGCTGATAGCTGACAGCTAATAGCTGTTGGCGCAGCATTCCCCAGGAAATGCTTACAATTTTATTATCAAACAACAGTTCAATTAATATGTTTAAAAATCTCGATTTTGTAGTTAGAGAAATTATGTATAAATCATGGCGGATGCCTAATGGAAAGCTGGCAGATATGGTATTAATGGAATTTACAAATAATAGCAGTACAGGCAGTAAATAGGGAGGATGAAAAGCTGAAAAATATTCATTTTCCTAATTATCAGTTCCTTGAAATTGTCTGATGTTAGGATAATTTGAGATGTTTGATATTATTAATAGCGATCGCTACATTATGAGCGGAGGGGGGTGTTGACGTAATTCGCTCAAGGGGTGACAACCGCTGTATAACATCAGGAAGCGCTGTAATCTACTATCCCCCAATATCCCCACATTCCCTACTTTCTCAACACGATTTATCTAATTAAACCAATGCTACTGAGAGTAGTCATTAAATTAAATTAAATTAATTTAATTTAGAAAAAACTAATTTTCACCTGTGCGAAACGGTTGACTTGTTTGCATAGGTAAAACATCATGGAAATGTCTGTAATCAACATACCTTTGACCTTCAGCAGAAGTAAACATCACATCCACAAAACGCATATTCCACAGAATTTTGTCTAGTGTATAAATATGACGAGAATGAATAGTCTGAGATACTGTTTCATCTAATCCTGTAAGAGTCACAAAAAACCGAATTTCTTGATAATCTAACTGATGAAAATTAGCTTCCGACCAATTATATAAAGGACTATTTTCATCAATTTGGTGCATTACTAGCCAGGTAAGAGCTAGCATTGGTGTTTCAGAACGAACTAATTCTAAATCACAGAGGCGACGCAAAGAATGTCCTTCCGGAGAAATAACTTCACCTAATAATAAAGTGACTCTAACTTGAGTTTCTACTATCCAATTCTGGCGTTGGTTGGCAATACGAAACATAAGAGTAGGTACACCGTTGTAGGGAGCAATAACTGCCACATTACTAAAAAGAACTCGTGCTGTCGGTAAAGAAAACCTGGCAAACATTAAACCTGTAATCATTGCCATGCCGATCAGGCCAATAAAAACTTCTATAGTTACTAATATGTGAGTATAAATATTTGTCGGGTACATGGCACCATAACCAATGGTAGCCATAGTTTGTACACTAAAGGAAAAAGTGTCAATAAAAGAACCTGCTTTAGCGTTGGCAATTCCATCATTAATGTTTAAATATGCAAATGCAAATAAAGTGTTAATTACCAGATAGATACTAATGATTATTGACCACAATTGTAGCCAAGAAATTTTCATCAACCAATGGTAAAAGTCACTCCAGTGAAAGCCTGGAATTCCGAGAATTTTAAAGTCTACAGAGCCGACTTTTTGAATTCTATATTTTCGTTTTTTTTCTCTAATTAATTTCATTTTAATTAACTGATATAAATAAGATGGAAAATGATTAAAACTAATTTATATTCTTAAAATAATTATCGACAAGCAAGTTAAAATTTTAACTTAATATGAGCTTGTATAATGAATTAGTTTACTAATAAAAGTTATGGCTAATACTGAAAACAAAAACTTTGAGGATGATTCTCATAGCTCTTATCGTGACACAAATTTAGAAAAACTGGCAAATCGTCTTGCTAATAATGTGGCTCGGAATACTTTCATTCAAGAAACTATTGATGATATTAGAGAGTATATTCAAGCAGAACGCGTGGTATTATACTACTTTTATCGCGAGTGGAAAGGACAGGTAACATTTGAATCTTTGAGCGATCAGAAGCTATCAATTTATGGCTCAACAGGAGCTGATGAATGTTTTAATGATGAATATGCTGCTATGTATAAAGATGGAAGAGTCCGAAAAATCGAAAATATTGAGTTAGAAGCAATACATCCTTGTCATCGAGATTTCCTCCGTAGTATACAAGTTAAGGCTAATTTAGTAGTGCCTATTCTCAATTCTAGGAGGTTATGGGGGCTACTAATTGCTCATCAATGTCAGGATGTACGTTCTTGGTCAAAGTTAGATATAGAAGTTATGCAAAAGGCAGCATTAATGCTGGCAACTGCACCAGC
>JASJEE010000259.1 GCA_030064835.1 Microcoleaceae cyanobacterium MO_207.B10
ATGCAGAAAAACAACTTACTCTACTCAACACTAAACTAGAAGAACGTGTTTCCGAGCAAACAGCCCAATTACAGTTGATTAACCAAGGCTTAAAAAATCGGATTCGCCAACAAAGAGTTCTAGCAGAAATTACTCAGAAAGCTCTGTCAGGGACAGATGTTTCTGTGTTAATCCAGGAAATAGTAGAGGTAATAGCTCAAATATTAGATGTTGAATACACTAAGATTTTGGAACTGCTGCCTGATGGCAAAACCTTATTATTGAAGGCAGGTGTTGGTTGGGAAGAGGGGTTGGTTGGTAATGCGACTGTAGACGGTAGTATTGATTCTCTAGCAGGTTATACTTTAATCTCATCCGAGCCTGTAGTTATTGATAACCTGCGTCGAGAAACAAGATTTACCGGACCGCAATTATTATACGACCACGAAATTTTTTCAGGAATAAGTGTAGTTATTCCTGCTCGTCAAAGACCTTATGGGGTAATAGGAGCATATACTAATATGAGGTGGTGGTTTACAGAGGATGATGTTTATTTCCTGCAAACAATTGCTAATATTTTAGGTACAGCAATAGAACGACAAAAAACTGGAAATGCTCTCAAAGCTAGTGAAGAAAACTTCCGACAAATTGCGGAAAATATTCGAGAAGTATTTTGGATCAATGATCGTGAAAAAAATGAATTAATCTATGTTAGTCCTGCTTTTAAGGATATTTGGGGTTTCTCTGCAACAAATTCGCCGGGTTGGCTGGCAAGACTTATAGATAGTATTCATCCATTAGATCGCGATCGTTTCTTGGCGATGTTGGAGCAACAACGTCGTGGTGAGTTTACCGACGATGAATATCGTATTTTCCGACCTGATGGTGAAGTTCGTTGGATTTGGGAACGTGCTTTTCCCGTCCACAAAGAAACTGGTGAAATATATCGCACCGCTGGCATTTCTGAAGATATTACAGAACGCAAACAGATGGAGTTAGATTTGTTTCAAGAAAAAGAACTAGCTCAAATTACATTAAAATCTATTGGGGATGCGGTAATTACTACTGATGAAAATGGTAATGTCAATTATCTCAATCCCATTGCCGAACAATTGACTGGTTGGGAATTAGCAGCAGCTCAGGGTTTACCCCTCAATCAAATTTTTCAAATTATTGATGAAGTAGAACGGAAACCAATACAAAACCCTGTAGATCGAGTTTTTCGAGAAGGGGAAATAGCTGAACTGAGAAATAAGACTCTATTACTAGCTCGTGATGGTCAAGAATATGCTATAGAAGATTCAGCAGCCCCAATTAAAACAGAAGATAATCAAATATTGGGAGCAGTATTAGTATTTCGGGATGTAACAGACGAACGCCAGTTAGTCAGTCAGATATCTTGGCAGGCTCAACATGACCCATTAACAGGGTTGTTCAACCGTCGAGAATTTGAGAAATACTTAGATGATTCCTTTGTAGCTGTGAAAAAGTACGCTCAAGAACATACTCTTGCTTATATAGATTTGGATCGATTCAAAATAGTCAATGATACTTGTGGTCACAAAGCTGGCGATGAATTGTTGCGCCAAGTTAGCAATTTATTAATTTCTGGCTGTCGCAAAGCAGATATTCTTGCCCGCATTGGTGGGGATGAATTTGCCTTATTATTAGTACAGTGTACAATAAATAATGCTCAACAAGTAGTAGAACAATTAATTGAAAGTATTAATCAATTTAGGTTTTTTTGGGACGGAAAAAGTTTTACTATAGGTATGAGTGTTGGTTTGGTCAGTATTAATCGAGAAACTATTAATAATCCTGGTGGAAATGATAGTAATCTAGCTCTTAGTGCTGCTGATGCTGCTTGTTATATGGCTAAAAATCGAGGTCGAAATCGTTTTCATATTTATCAAATTAACGATCCAGATGTACAGCAGCAACAAAATACTCTACATTGGGCAACAAAAATTCATCAAGCTTGTGCAGAAAACCTTTTCTGTTTGTATTACCAACCTGTTTTAGCTTTGGCAGATTCTCAGATGACTAAGTTTTATTATGAAATACTATTACGTTTGCCAGATGATACAGGTGAGTTAATTCCACCTATGGCATTTCTGCCAGCAGCAGAAAGATATAATTTGATGCCAATGATTGACCGTTGGGTGATTACAAACTTTTTTAGCTATTTATCACAGGTAAAAGGTCAATGGCAACCAGATTTTCAAGATACCAATAGTCAGGAACTTTTCAAGTATTTAATTAGTCAAAAGAAAGATTCTATTTATGCAATTAACCTCTCTGAAGCAACAGTTAATGATGACCAGTTTATTAATTTTTTACAAGCACAATTTGCACAATTTAATGTTTCTCCAGAGAATATTTGTTTTGAGATTACTGAGACAGTGGCGATCGCTAATTTATCTCAAGTTGCTAAGTTAATTAAACAACTGAAAGATTTAGGTTGTCGGTTTGCTCTACAAGATTTTGGCAGTAGAGTATCTCCGTTTACTTATCTCAAAAATTTACCTGTAGATTACTTAAAGATTGATGGTAGTTTTGTTCAGGATATTGCTGCTGATCCTATAGATCATGCTATACTCGAAGGAATGAAAAATATTGGCCATGTGATGGGTTTGGAGACGATCGCTGGGTTTGTCAGCGATCGTGCTATTTTAGAGCAAGTTAAGGCTATAGGGATCAACTATGCTCAGGGTTATGGAGTTGCTGTTCCACAACCTTTAGATTAGCCAGAATGATTTTGATTCGAGAGTGAGTAGATTTTTGTTTGATGTTTAGATACTTATATCATGTCCGGTTGAACAGTGATAAAGAATTAGGGAGGAGACAGGAGACAGGAGACAGGAGACGCGGAGTCAACCCACCCCTAACCCCTCCGGTGGAGGGGAACCGGAACTCAGGAGTCAGACGTTTTTTATCATTATAACCAAAACCCTGTAGGGACGTTTTCCGCTAAGAGCGGACATTAAATGCTGCGTAACATTACAGTGCTTTTCATTTCAGTAGACCACAGTAGGGGAGTAGGGGAGTAGGGGAGTAGGGGCGAATCGCGATATAGCCTTACGGCATGGGCTTCGCCGAACGCCCCTACTGGGTTTTGGTTATGACGGTGTGGTTTATCCATCTGAAAAGCGGTGTAAACGCATTTTTGTTATGCACCTACTATGGTCTACTGAAATTAAAACTGCTCAGGAGAGGTTTACAGCACTTTTGAGGTACATTTGTAACACAGCCTTCTAGGCTGTAATATAGAATCTCGATAATGACTAAGCTCGCGTCATTGCGACTGGAACGGAGTGGAAGGAAGCAATCTCAGAGGTGCGCGGAGATTGCTTCCTATCGTCGCAATGACCACTGTTCAACCGGACATCATATTACCAAATTTTGACCTCACTAACTCCGAAATTGCTGTAATATATTATTAGTGGTAAAAACTAGCTCCCATTATATTTTGACAAAAGCTATAATAGAATAACTGCTAGATGGAAAAAATTACAGATTTTTCTAACACTGTAATCTGGAATACAAACTAGGAATATTGAATTATCCCTAGTAGAAACAAATAACACACAAAAAAAATTTAAAATTTATTGATAGTAAGTAGATGCTAAACCAAAGAATAACAAAAATTTCTATACTGATATGCTTGTCTGTTGGCGCTATGTTACTCGGCGTTTTTCTACCACAACTGACAAGCAATAACAAAATTTCCCAAAACGCTATCCAAAAACTCAACCCAGACTTAGATGTAACAAATTTTGTCTCGCTCCCACCAGCGCAACGCCGAAGTAAATTGGAGAGGGCGATAAAAACAGGAAAGTCTCTTAATACAAGTCGCGCTCGTTATATTCTGGCTAATGATTTAATTCAACAGGGAGAAGCAGAGTTAGCGATCGCTCAACTTAAAAATTTAGAAAAAGAATATAGCGTTTTAGCACCATATATTCTGGTTAAACGGGCGCAAGTTTACGAACAAATAGGGGAAACAGATAAAGCACAAAAAGCTTGGTCAGAAGTATTAACAACTTATCCTGAAGAACCAGTAGTCGCAGAAGCTTTATATGTGTTGGGAAAAGAAAATCCCGAATATTGGGATGAGGCGATCGCTAAATTTCCCGATCACCCCGCTACAGTGAAAATTGCTCAGGAAAGATTAAAGCAAAATCCTAATCAACCTCAGTTATTATTGCTGATTGCTAAGTATGGTTTTCATGTGCCGGAATATGGCACAGTATTAGAACAACTGAGAACAAAATATGCTTCTCAGTTAACTCCAGAAGATTGGGAAATGGTTGCTTTTGGATATTGGGAAAAACAGGATTATCCTAAAGGTGCCCTTGCATATCAGAAAGCACCTAAGACACCACAAAATTTATATCGTTATGCCAGAGGGTTGTGGTTGGGGAGAAAAACTAAAGAATCTCGCGAAGCTTATAAAACCTTGATTAATACATTTCCCAATGGAGGAGAAGATACAGCTTTGGGTTTAATGCGTCTGTCAAGGTTGGTGGATCGCAAAGACGCAATACCTTATTTGGATAGAGTCATTGCTAATTTTCCTAGCCATGCAGCCGAAGCTATGTATGATAAGTCTAAGTTACTAGATCAACTTGGCTCCGCTCAGTCAGCTTCACAGCTACGTCAACAGTTGTTGAGTAAGTATAATAATTCTGATTCTGCCGCCAAACTGCGGTGGGAGCTAGCCGAACAAGCTGCTGCAGGCGGTAATTTACAAGCAGCTTGGAAGTGGGCGCAAGAGTTAACAGTTAATAATCCTGATAGTGAGTTAGCACCGCAAGCAGGTTTCTGGGTTGGTAAATGGGCGCAGCAACTTGGGCGACAAAAAGATGCTCAAAAAGCTTTTGAGTATATGATTTTACGCTATCCTCATTCTTATTATAGTTGGCGATCGGCTGTGAGCTTGGGGTGGCCTGTGGGTGATTTTACTACGGTGCGAG
The DNA here is from genome assembly GCA_030064835.1 of Microcoleaceae cyanobacterium MO_207.B10. Taxonomy (GTDB): domain Bacteria; phylum Cyanobacteriota; class Cyanobacteriia; order Cyanobacteriales; family Microcoleaceae; genus JASJEE01. The sequence continues at coordinate 4,956 of JASJEE010000259.1, forward strand.
ATTTATCTCCAGAGGTTGTACATACTAAACAGCGAGACCCACTACCTTTTGGTTCTGAAACATTAAGGGAACTATATCAGATAGGTCAAGACCGGGATGCTTGGAAACAATGGCAAGTAGAATTTGACGATCGCATGAATCCTTCTGTAGCACAACAGTATACTGATGGTGTACTTAGGATTGGTATAGGAGATAATTTGGATGGTATTTGGATGTTGACTAGCTTGAGTCAACGGAAAAACCCAGAGGAGATAGCTGAGTATAAAGCTTTGAAAGAAAAGCGTACTTATTGGCAAACTTTGTATCCTTTTCCTTATTTAGAAACTGTTGTTAAATGGTCTAATAAAAGAGAGTTAAATACTGTTTTGGTAACTGCTTTAATTCGTCAGGAATCTCGTTTTATGCCGACGATTAAATCAGTTGTCGGGGCAACAGGATTAATGCAAGTAATGCCAGAAACTGGAGCAGAAGTTGCTAATAAGATTAATCTGGTTAGTTATGATTTAGAGAATGTGAATGATAATGTGAATTTAGGTACTTTTTATTTGGATTTTACTCATAAAGAGTATCAGAATAATTCCATGTTAGCTGTGGCAAGTTATAATGCTGGTCCGAATGCTGTGAGTAGTTGGTTAACAAGATTTGGCTTTAATGATGCGGATGCTTTTGTGGAGAAAATTCCCTATCCAGAAACGAGGGGTTATGTTGAGTCTGTATTTGAAAATTATTGGAATTATTTACAGATTTATAATCCTGAAGTTTCTCAGTTAATGGAGAGACATTACGCTAAATATAATTAATAGACATCTCCATAAAAGAGGGAACAGGGAACAGGGAACAGGTAGAAAAAATTGATAATTTATGGATAATAATTGATTTGATTTTTAATTTTTGGAGATGTCTAATATAGCATTTCTCAAGTTAGTGAGGTACAGTTTAGATCCCCCCTCACCCCCCATCTAACAAAAAGCGCAGCATCCTCTGGCTTCCCCTCCTTCAAAAGCGAAGCATCCTTTGGCCTCCCCCTTTCTAAGGGGGACAGGAGGGGGATTCCCAAGGGGGACAGGAGGGGGATTCCCAAGGGGGACGGGAGGGGGATTAAGGGGGGAACTGGAAGTCCCCCTTTGTCAGGGGGATGCGCGGGGGATCATTGGTGTACCTCACGCCCGTTAGAAACTGCTATATTGCTAAGTTAAATTAATTAGACCTCTCCAATAATCAAAAATCAAATCAATTCTCGTAAAGAAAACATCAATTATTTCTCCTTACTGGACTGAAACGCCTAAAACTATGTAATAGATTTTTGTTTCTAGGTATAGTTATCTTCCCCCTCTTCCCCCTCTTCCCCCTCTTCCCACACCTCCCACACTTCCTTGTGATGTGTCAGTCCACTACTCCCTACTCCCTACTCCCTACTCCCTCTTTTCCACCAGAGGTCTATTAATTATGTTTGTTTCATATCTGGCCTCTTTTTTCAGAAAGTCCTGACTAAGTAATTATAGCTAATTTCTCCAAGTGTTAAAGTTTGTTACTTTGTCTCTAATAAATGAGACTTAGACAGCAATCATCCCATATGTTCTATGTTGGCTGGTTCAATCCAGTCATCATAAAACATAAAAAACATTCTTTCTGTGTAGGGAGATATAAATGCTTGACGCTTTTTCTAGAGCAGTAATTGGAGCAGATGCAAGCACCGCTTGTTTAAGTGCTGACAAAATTGCCGAACTTCGTCAGTTTGTAGCTGATGGTAACAAACGCCTCGACGCAGTAAATGCAGTAGCAAGTAATGCTAGCTGTATTGTTTCTGATGCTGTTTCTGGCATGATTTGTGAGAACCAAAGCTTAATTCAAGGTGGCGGTAACTGCTACCCCAACCGTCGCATGGCTGCTTGCTTGCGTGATGGAGAAATCATCCTCCGCTACGTTACTTATGCTTTGTTAGCTGGTGATGCTTCAGTATTAGACGATCGCTGCTTAAATGGTTTAAAAGAAACTTATGTAGCACTAGGAGTACCTGCTGCTGCTGCTGTACGCGCTGTAGGAATCATGAAAGCTGCTAGTGTTGCTCACATCAACCAAACCAACGTTATGTACCAAGGTACAGCTAAGTACCGCAAGATGGAAACAGCTCAAGGTGATTGTTCTGCTCTAGCTTCTGAGTGCGCCAGCTACTTTGATCGTGTTGCTGCGGCTTTAAGCTAAAAACAAGCCAGATAAAGGCAATTAGCAATTAGCTATTAGTAGTTTAGCAAACCAAAATCAACATCTAACACCGATCAAATTAATCTGGAGATAAAAATAAATGAAATCAGTTGTTACCACTGTTATCGGCGCTGCTGATGCAGCCGGACGTTTTCCTGGTCCATCTGACCTAGAGTCTGTACAAGGTAGTTTACAACGTGCAGCAGCACGTTTAGAAGCTGCTGAGAAATTAGCTTCTGGTATTGATGCTGTTGCTAAAGAAGGTTATGATGCTTGTATCAAAAAGTATCCTTACTTAAATAATGAAGGTGAGGCTAACTCCACTGATACTTATAAAGAAAAGTGTCTGCGTGACATCAAGCACTACCTACGTCTAATCCAATATTGCTTACTCGTTGGTGGAACTGGTCCACTAGATGAGTGGGGTATTGCTGGTCAACGTGAAGTATATCGCGCTCTAGGATTACCTACTGCTCCTTATGTAGCAGCTATGCAATTCACTCGCGATCGTGCTTGCTCTCCTCGTGATATGTCCCCTCAAGCTCTAGTTGAGTTCCGTTCTCTATTAGACTACGTAATTAACTCCTTGTCTTAGTCCTAGTGACTACTGTGGATTGACTTTCATGTCAATAAAATATTAAATACTAAGGGGCTATTAGTCTGTAGCTTTGCCTAAATAAGGTTGAGCTTTGACTACAAGTCCCTTAGTTCTTTGATGGTTAATACAATAGACATCTCCGATAATTAACAGACATCTCTGGAAAAGAGGGAGTAGGGAGCAGGGAGTAGGGAGTAGGGGAAAAATAATTGATGATTTATGGACGATAATTGATTGTATTTTTGATTATTGGAGATGTCTAACCTGAAACTCTTGTCAAACAGTTGTTAAATTTTAATTTCCACCATAGGTCTAATAATGAGCAATTCTCTATTTGAGCGACTGAAACATCCTAACCCCCACTTAAGGGAACGAGCTATGTGGGAAATAGTGGAAAGTCGCAATGAAAATACCATACCTCAGTTGATGGGTATTCTCGAAGATGAAAACGTTACATATCGTCGTGCAAGTGTCAAGACTCTAGGAGCGATAGGAGCAGATGCTGTACCTGCTTTGGCCGAAACATTATTAAACAGTGATAACTCGACAATACGCGCCAGTTGTGCTAAAGCATTAGCTCAGGTAGCTGTCAATTATCCAAAAGATTCTTTCCCATTAGAGGGAATAGAAGCATTAAAAACAGCACTCAATGACCCTAACCCGGTAGTTCATATTGCTTCAGTTATGGCTTTAGGTGAAATAGGACCTTCAGTATTTGATATTCTAGTAGAAGCATTAAACACTACTGATAATATTGCTTTAGCTGTAGCGATCGTGAATACTTTAGGCTCTCTAGGTGATAACCGAGCTATAGAAGTGCTAACTAACTTAAATAATGATAGCTCAACTGATACCTATATTCGTCAGTTAGCAGTTAGCGCTTTATCCCGCTTAGAGCTAGTTAGTAACTATCAACAAGCAAATGCTCAACACTGATAAATTAACTCTCAAAATTCCAGAATTGCCATAACCTATTTAAAGATGACTAAGATGCTTAATTCTCAAACCCAAGTTTGTCAAGAACCAGTGCTACTTTCCCCAGAAGATACAGAAGCTTTACTACAACAAATTAACGAACAAATAGAATCAAATACCTTTAACTCCAACGATCAATATTTGCTCAAACAAATGATCGAAAGTTTTGGAGATAAGCGGGGAATGGTAAGATTAGGTTTTGCAGAAGCTTTGGGAAAAGTTGGTAAACCAGCAACTCCTTTCTTAGAAGCTGCCCTAACTAATCATGCAAACCCAGTTGTCAGAAGAGCTGCAGCTAAAACTATCACATTGATAGCCGATCCCAATGCTGTTCCTACCCTCGTCAAAGCTCTGCTTAAGGACGAAGATACAGTAGTACAATGTTCTTCGGTGGGAGCATTAGCCAGTATTGGAGAACCAGCAGTACCAGAATTAATCAACATTTTAGCATCATCAGAATATTCAGAAAGTGCTAAAGGTTTAGCAATATGGGCATTATCATTTATTGGTACTGAAGCTAAAAATTTAATGTATGCACAAATGTCTTCTGAGTCTCCAGAAGTTCGCGCTGCAGTGGTGGGGGTTATGGCTAAAGTCGCTCAAGAAGAGTCTGATGCTCAAGCTTATGATTTATTGGTAAAAGCTCTTAACGATCCGGCGATGAGTGTGCGTTGTGAAGCGGCAGCAACTTTGAGTAATTTGTCTTATCAACCAGCAGTCCCTCAACTGATTGAGTTACTTACTCATGCTGATTGGGAAAGTCGCAAAGCTGCTGCTTTGGCTTTGATGAAAATGGGGAATAGCACGATTTTAGCAAATTTAGAAACTGCATTGACTCAGGAAACAGAAATGGCTGTTCAACAAGTGCTAAAGTTAGCAATTTCTCACATTCAAAAGCAGTCAGTGGAGGAAAATTAAAAATTAGATGAAATCAGTAATTTCAACTGTGATTACTATTGCTGATACAGCAGAACGCTTTCCTAGTAACTCAGACTTAGAATCCATTCGGGGTAGTTTCCAACGGGTTAATGCTCGTATGGAAGCGGCAGAAAAGTTGGCTGAAGGTATTGATGCTGTGGTTGAGGAAGCGGGAAACTGGGTGTTTAAAAAATACCCTCATCTGAAAGAATCTGGTGGAGTTTGTGATTCCCCAGTGAAAATTGAGAAATGTTACCGCGATCTACATCATTATCTGCGCTTAATTAGTTATTGCCTAGTTGTTGGTAGTACCGCTCCTTTGGATGATTGGGGTATTGCTGGTCAACGTGAAGTTTATCGGGCACTCAACTTACCCACGACTCCTTTTGCGAGCGCACTTCAGTATACTCGTGAGCGTGCTTGTTCGCCACGAGATATGTCTCCCCAAGCTTTGGTGGAATTTCGGGGTTATTTAGATTATTTGATTAACTCTTTATCTTGACATACTCCCGACGTTGCGCTGACGCGACAACGCGGGATTCTTCAGTCAGCAAAAAACTGACCGCTGTTTCGTGTGAGGTGATGTCGGACCCCTGTGTTGATAATAATCCGATTTTTTGTATTAGAAGGGCTGAGTTATAGTCCCTATCAAGCTGCTGACCACATTTAGGGCATGAATGCCAGCGCTCTGATCAGCTTTTTGAAACTTTATTCAAACATTCCCAACAATACTGAGACGTACCTTTTGGATCTACTTTGATAATTCTCTTACCTAACTTCCAGGCAACATACTCTAGAATCTGAACAAACTGGCCAAATGCTGCATCCTGCAAAGACTTATTCAATCCTGACTTAGCTGATTGA
>JASJEE010000020.1 GCA_030064835.1 Microcoleaceae cyanobacterium MO_207.B10
AAAATAAAAACTCAACAATCTAGAATACTTACTATTTAATAGTGAGCGCGATCGCTAATAAATATAAATCATACCCACGCATCAGCAACGCCTATTCTTAAAAGTAGGATGTATTTATACAAATCATGTCAGCATTTCCTCCGGAATCCTTACCAAATCATTTAGGTGTACTATTTTATTATAGTAATCCTACATGATTTATGAAAACTTGCCATACATGAAAGTTTTTGGAAAATCAAAGGTTTGGCAGTGTGTAACCAGCTCGAACAAATATTTGATTAGATTATGCTATTTCTGGCTTTTCACTAATGAAATAGGATTGCTATATATAGAGTATCTGTTCTCAAAAAAATCTCTAGAAAATTAGTAGTCTAAATACTTATATAAAATTAATTTGGTGGTGCTGCATAGCAATGGTAAAGGAAGCACAAGCAGGGCTATTTCATTCTCAACTTTTCCATTTTATATATTTACGAGAATACCTTATTGCCAGCTTTAGACAAGGCATATTTAGCTATCTGTAAAGCCAGTAAATTTATTGCCAAAATCTAGAATGAAATGACCCTGGAAGCACAAGAGTGTTGAGAGTGCGATAAGTTTAGGGGGTGTGGGAAACAGATAGTAGGAGAGAAATGAAAAAAATATATATTCACCATTACTAGGCATGACTACCATTAATTGTATATTCTGTAGTACAGTTTTTCTGAATATTTTCTAAGAGACTTTTTGTCAAATTAAGTATTAAGAGAATGAATAGTTACTAAAATCAAAAAGTGGTCAGACTTCTAAAGATTAAAATTCGGTAGATAGAAAGATTTGAGGTAAATATATTCTGAGATTTTTAAGTGAGCAATAGTTGTCTTGATTTCTTTCTCCCTATTCCCTGTTCCCTATCTCATTTTTATATTTCCTTGACAAATAATCTCTAATCCATTTACTAAACTTACCGAATTATTAATTATTAATTATTAATTATTAAATAATTCTGGTTTAAAGCCTCCCTTTTTAAGGGAAAAAGCGGTCGGAAAGCGGAGCAGTCCGTAGGATGGGATGGCGATTCTTCGGAGCGGCTCTGCATTCTTCGGGTTTCCTTTCCCTCCGGGAAGCTACGCGCACTTCGGAGCTTTGCGGAGCGCAAACCCCATATCCAATCGACCAAGAAAAGAAATAATATTTCCTGAACTTCAATTCCGTAACGGTTTTAACCAGAGGTAATTATCAATTGTCTCTTATCAATTATCAATTAATGAAATAACTTTCACAAGCCTCTATCTCAGGCAATTTATATTTGAGCAAACGCCATTATATATTTTATGTAAGGCTTAGAATATAGGAAATTTAGTCTAGCAAAATCTGTAATTAATTGTCTGTAGTTGCTTCATGGAATTTCACCTTCCATAAGTCACAAATAGTTTCATTCATATTATTTGAAATAATCTTCTGAAATTACTTTAGCGTCAAAATTGTTAGCCTGTACAATCTTAATTTTGAATCCATGACTTCCGTGAAACGCTATAATCAAATAATAGGTTAATTTAACTTTAAATTTCTGTGTATACTCAGAATTTAGACCTAGTTTTTTTGCAGGATATTTGTGAATGAAACAAATGAATCAAACTGGTGTAACAGTATGGTTTACTGGTTTAAGCTGTGCTGGTAAAACTACTGTAAGTGAAGCTGTAGCAGCAGAATTACGATCGCTTGGTTACACAGTAGAATGTCTTGATGGTAGTGCTGTACGTCAAGATATTGGTAAAAAATTGGGTTTTAGTAAAGCTGATCGAGATGAAAATATCCGCCGAATTGGCTTTTTAGCTCATCTTTTAACTCGTAATGGTATTATCGTTTTAGTCTCTGTTATTTCTCCTTATAATGCAGCTCGAGAAGAGGTTAGAAAACGAATTGGTAACTTTATAGAAGTTTATGTTAATGCACCTCTAGAGCTGTGTGAAAAGCGAGATAATAAGGGGCTTTACAAACTGGCTAGGTCAGGAGAAATTAAAGAATTTAGTGGTATTGACTTACCTTATGAACCGCCACTAAATCCTGAAGTAGAATGCAAAACTAACCTGGAAAAAATTACGGAAAGTAAGGATAAAGTTATATCCAAAATGGAGAAGTTAGGTTATTTACAGCGGTTTTCAGATTGATAAACCACATCGTCACAACCAAAACCTTGTAGGGACGTTGTATGCAACCTCCCTACTGTGGTCTACTGAAATGAAAACCGCTGTAAAGCCACGGGATTATTCTGATACTGAAAGTAGTTTTATTCGGAGTTAGAAAACTAAAATAACTCAGTTTTACAAGTAGATAAATCTTTCTTTAAATATTTTATTATCTACAGACTGGGTTATTTTTATGATATAACAATCCGCGCAAATGTTGTAATGATTAAAAAACTAGAAATAAACTCGGAAAGTCTTGCTAATTACCCATTGCCTCTTCCCAAAAAACAACAATATAGTCATTTAACTTTAGATGGATACAAAGCTTTATTGCTATGATAAAGTTTCAGACTAAAAAACGTCTCATTTTCAAGTTAAATTACTATATCTTGGAAACGTATAAAATAGGATTTATATATATATTAATCTTCTGAAAATCCCAAACTTTATTTAATTCTTACCCATTGAGAACGTAACTTCCAAAATTTACTACTTTCCATTGCTGTGATTCTAGACTAATTTTGCTCTAAGAGAAATTCTGTTTGATTTAGTTTCAGTTGTAATCTTTCTAATTCTACTTTAGATTGTCGAATTTATAGTTGTAATTTTTCTAGTTCTTGATTGACTGGGGCAAGTTGATTTAATAATTCTCTTTTTTGTTGTTCATATAGATTCTTATCATCTCTTAATTGTTTGATTTTTAGTTGAGCTTGTTCAGCCTCAACTTTTAATTTATCTATTTCTATCTTAGCTTTATCTTTGAAAGTTTGTAATTTTTTTTATTCTGTTGTGGCTGTTTTAATTTGGGAGCTAAATTGTTCTAATTCCTTCTGTAGTTGATATTTCAAAATTTCTAATTCATCTGATTTTGTTTGAGATGCCTCCAGCTTAGTTCTTAATCTTTCTAACTCTGCCTCTACCAACTGTTTTTGTGGCTTTAATAACTCTAATTCCGTTTGATAGTTATACATTTGACTTCGGATTTTTTCTAATTCCTCCTGCACTGTTTGAAGTTGAGGTTTTAAAACGCTAAGTTCATCCTGAGATTGAAGAGCTAAAGGTCTCAATTTTTCTAATTCTGACTGAAATTGCAATAGTTGATATTTTAATCTTTCAACTTCATACTCTTCCGGATGAACCTCAATTTTTTCACCATTATAAATATGATTTACTATTTTTCCTGTAATTATATTCCGAACTTCTTTGAAATGAACTCTATGTAAAAATGGATCAGAAAGTAGGGGAATATAATACATAGAGTCAGAAAAATAATAATGTGTTACTTGACTGTATCGAGTTCTATCTTTATCTAAAACTAGACTCCCTCCATGAAGCAAATTTGCTGCCCAAATTAAAGCTTGCCCTTTCTTCAAATAAAGTTCTACTTTTTTTAAACCATTCTGTTCAATTAATGATTGTAAAAACTCTTGATATATATGATAAGTATCATAAGGTTTATTTTGATAACTACCTGTAATTCCTAAGTCGTTTAAATCAAAAATTGGTAATTTATGACTGCCTGGATAATAATGTAGTGGACCATTATTTGCGTCTATATCTTCAAGAGCTACCCAAACACCACACATAAATCGAGCTGGCACAGAGCTAAAATGTATACTATCACTATGAGTTGATTGCTGAGTACCGAACCTAAAGTTTAAGGTTTGAAAAGGAATCGGTTCTCTTTGATAAAGTATTTTTAATAGGTTAATAATTTTGGGTACTGTGGCAATTTTTTTCACATCTTGATTAAATGTCCAAGCATCTTGAATCCGGTCGTGATAAATCCAAGCTGATGCTACTTTGCCTTTTTCTCCATATATTGGAGTTAAGTTTTTAACTATTTTTTCTGTAGTTTCTGCAATATTTTCTATGCCCAGGTCGTCTATAATGACATATCCTTCATTAGCAAATTGTTTGACTAGTTTTTTTGTTTCTGAATCTAATTTTGATTGGCTGAAAATTTGCTCAAAAAATGGTGAGTCTACCCAAGGCAGATTCATTGTCGGTAGTTTCAAGTTTTGATTGTTTTTTTTTGTCATATTCTTTTAATTGTTTAGAGAACTTTATTGATTTTTATTTAGGGCTTGCTGATTAACTATAACAGTATTTACAGATATAATTTTAGCCTTTTGAGTGTGAAATAAAGTGTAAGGTTTTAACCCTGTTAAGCCTAAAATACCCAGATTTTTAATAGACAAAGGCGGAAAAATTAACCGACAATTCTTTCTCCCGTATTCTATATAATTCTTATTCATTCTGACTCTTGAGTTCTGACTCCTACCTTCTACAAAAATAATTTTTCACCAAACCCTATTTAGTGGCATGATCAAAATCAATAGACCTCTGGTGGAAAAGAGGGAGTAGGGAGTAGGGAGTAGGGATTAGGGAGTAGGGAGTAGGGAGTAGGGAGTAGGGATTAGGGGGAAATAATTGATGATTTATAGGCGATAATTGATTTGATTTTTGATTATTACCAGATGTCTAATAAATATAGTAAATACTTCTAACCTGTTTGAGATATATTGGCTAGAATTATAATTATTTGAAATTAATTGACAGAGGTTGGAAATTTTATCGATTCAAAAAATCAGGGGTTTTAGATAAAGGCTATTACTAGTAACAGAGACAAATATTAAAGTTTACGACACCAACTTGCGATGGTATTATATTTCTTTGATTTAACTTTTCAAGCAATTTTAAAGTAGGTTAAGTTGCAGATTTATCAGTTTGAATCTTCGTTGTTTGCTGCCTCCCTGTCCACTTCCACCCCCAAATCTACCTTGTCCCACCTACCTCCCCACTTCCCTAGTCCCTAATTCAAAACTGACCCCCCCATCATTTTCTGATAACGCCATTCCAACTCCCTCCTTAATAGAGGCCAACTATTCAGACTTTCATCCTTCTCCATCACCCGAAAAGCAGCTCCCCGTGCTAACTCCAACACCTCCTGGTCTTCAACCAAACTCGCCAAAGCAAAATCTGGCAACCCCGACTGCTTGGTTCCCAAAACTTGACCAGGCCCGCGTAAACGCATATCCATCTCCGCAATAAAAAATCCATCCTGGGACTGCTCCAAAACATTCAAACGTTCCACAGCATCCGTCGAACCAGCACCCCTCATCAACAAACAGTATGAACGATGGACACCACGACCTACCCGTCCCCGTAATTGATGTAACTGAGATAAACCAAATCTTTCTGCATTTTCAATCAACATAACTGTAGCATTTGGTACGTCTACTCCCACTTCTACCACGGTTGTAGATACTAAAATTTGAGTTTTATTATCACGAAATTCACTAATAGCTTGGTCTTTTTCTAGACTTGTCATTCTCCCATGAAGTAAACCTATTTGAAATTCTGGAAAAACTTTTTCTGCTAATTTTTGATGTTCTTCAATTGCTGATTTTACATCTAATTTTTCTGACTCTTCAACTAAGGGTAAAACGACATAAACTTGTCTGCCTTGAACTATTTCTCGGCGAATTAAATCATAAGCTTTTTTTCGTTGTCTGCCAGTCAAAGTTGTGGTTTGAATTGGTTGTCTTCCTGGTGGTAATTCGTCTATTTGACTAACATCTAAATCTCCATGTAATGTCAAGGCTAAAGTTCTGGGAATTGGAGTAGCTGTCATGGCTAAAAAGTGGGGAGATTCTCCTTTTTGTTGTAATTTTGCTCTTTGTTGAACTCCAAATCTATGTTGTTCATCTATTACGACTAAGCCTAATTTATGGAAGTTTACTGTGTCTTGAATTAGGGCATGAGTTCCGACTAATACTTGTAATTCTCCTGTCTCAAGTTGGGAATGAATTTCTCGACGTTTTGCTGTTTTTGTGGAACCTGTTAATAGTTCAACTGGCAAATGTAAGAGGTTAAACCAATTAACTAATTTGCGATAATGTTGTTCTGCTAATACTTCTGTTGGTGCCATTAAAGCTGTTTGATAACCTGCTTGAATTGCTGCTAACATGGCGACTACTGCTACTATTGTTTTTCCTGCTCCTACGTCTCCTTGTACTAATCTTTTCATTGGTTCTGGTTTTTGCAGGTCATTTACTATTTCATTAATTACTCTTTTTTGAGCATTAGTTAATTCAAATGGTAGTAGTTGATAAAAGCGGTCGATTATTTTTCCTGTGGCTGGTAAAATTACTCCTGTTTCTACTTTTTTTTGCAGTTGCCGACGTTTTAATAATCCTAATTGTAAGTAGAAAAATTCATCGAAAACTAAACGACGGCGTGCTGCTGCTAGACAATCTCTATCTATAGGAAAGTGAATATTTTTAATGGCGTTTTTTAAGTCTATTAATTGATATTTGTTTAAGAGTGCTTCTGGCAATGTATCTGATATGTTTTCTGCTATTGGTAAAGTTGTAAATATTGCTTTTCTAACTACATCTGCTCCTACTCCTTCTGTTAAAGGATAAACTGGTACTAAACGACCTATTTTCATGGATTCAATTGTATCGCCTTCACTGTCGAGAACTTCTAGTTCTGGGTTATCTAAATTTTTACCATATTTGTTTTCTTTAACTAAACCAGAAGCGGCTAATGTTGCACCTACTGGGTAGATTTTTTTTTGGTGCATTTGCCAGCCTTTATTACTAAATCTAGGTCCAGCAAAAAAACGACTAATTTTAATTTGGCCTGTAGAGTCTGTCAAAGTCAGTTCGAGAATAGTTAATTTCTTATTCTTAGGGCTAGAAAAGCAGTTAAATCTTTTAATTCTGCCAATAATAGTAACTGTTTCTCCCGGTTCTAAATCTTTGATATTTACTTGGCGAGCATAATCTATATGGTCTCTTGGATAATAATAAAGTAATTCTTTAACTGTATGTAATCCTAATGTTACTAGGCGATCGCTATTTATTTTGCCGATACCTTTTACATCTATTAGTCGCTGTCCTAAACTAATCTCTTGATGAGATTTTTGGGAACTATATGACTTTTTGGAGTCTAGTAATTTTGCAACTGCTATTTGGTTAGGTGTTTTTTCTCTGATTTCTATCGGCTTTTTTTGTTGGGAAAAATCCTGCATTTGCTGTATAAAAGACCCCGTTTTTTCTAATAAAGTTTGTCTTTGTTCCCGTGTCATTTCTGGATATTTTGCAAACTTATTAGATATTTCCTGAAATTGATGGTGATATGTCTTGAATATTATTGGTGTTTTGCTGAAACTAATACTAATAAAGTCATTAAATATATATTGTTGGCCTTGGATATTTTTAAACCCATATTTTGCTTCTACCGACAAAGCTTTTTTAAGTCTTTCCCACTCGATTTCTTCTATTTCATTATTCATGACATTTCATCTGAATTATTTATCTATAAGTTTCGGTTGAATAAGTCTAATATTTTTTTATTATACTAAGATAATTTTAGTCTTTGGTCTAAATATTATACGAATTTTATGTAGTTGAGCTACTCAGGTTGAGAGTAGTTATTAGCCAGTAGCAAGTAGTCATAATTTCAGGTAAGTAGCGTTACCCCCGCCAGAGGAATGTTACAAATGATTGGATAATTGAAAAACATAATTCAGCTATAAATATCTGATTAAGATTTATTCCCTACCCCAAAATTCATATAGCATTTCCCAAGCTAGTGAGGTACACTGCTGTAGATCGCCCCTAACCCCCCATCTAACAAAAAGCGCAGCATCCTCTGGCCTCCCCCTTCCAAAGGGGGACGGGAGGGGGATAAAACAGGGGGGAACGAGAAGTCCCCCTTGAGAAGGGGGATGCGCGGGAAATCATTGCTGTACCTTACTAGGGTGAAAACCGCTATATCAAACGCCTCCCCCTTTTAACTATCCCTGATCAGGAAATCATGAAACCCTTGTAGGGAGAAGGGGAGCAGGGGAGAAAGGAGAAATAGTCCTGGTATATCAGCAAAACTACTTAAATTTATCAAAAAGATATATTAAAAATTACATTTTTTCTCCGAAAAAAGTTACTCCCAGACTTACATAAGTAGGTAGGCAAAAAAAGTTATAAAATGCCATATACGCGCATCTGAGGAAAACTTAAATTTTATAACACAGAGCGTTTTCTATTTAATTATGCCTAGCTACTTATAACCTGCCTAGAATGTCTAAGTTTTATATCAAGAAAGATGTTTATAAAGCATAGCCCTTTTAAGCGTAAATAATAAAAAATTTTCCTTTTAGTCAATTTTATTCTTTTCAACAAAGAGGTAATACCAATTTGATAAATGTTTGCTAGAAATATCTAGGGGAATTTTTAGCATTCAGGATTCAGGATTCAGGAGTCATAATGAATTGCTTTAATGCCATTTTTTATGCCGTAAATCATCTTTTTTTTCAAAATGAAATCTATGATAATTTTTTTTAATCGCCCTTACTATTCGCAACATTCTTTTTTGAAAATGGTATAATAATTAATTATTCATTAACCTAAAACCTATAAATTTATTTGCACCAAACATTTATCAAATTCGGATAAAATGCTTTTTTACTTAATCAGTAAACCCTAAATAATTCATTAAATTTTTCAATTTTTTCGATAACAATTTGATAACAACTATCAAGATTTTTTGAGAAACTACAAACTAACAAATCTAAGTATAGTTAAGCGTTAATTTCATTCAAAATAAATCTATCTGCAATACACTGTAAAATTTCAATTTCACGCATCCTGACTGCCTAAACAAAAAACTCTTTGCCAATACCAAATAACACTGTTAATCTATTTTTCTTCATACCAGCTAGAACGCCATGCTGACTGTGCTTCTATTACAGATAGTTCTCGTTGCTTTTTACGATATTCTCGTTGTAGTTGACTAAGTTTTCCGAGCAACTTACGAATTTTATTTCGCCAAACAGTTACATTCGCATCAGCAAATTCAATTTCCGATAACCGCAGATTTACTGCAGTTATCTTAGTAATTTTAGACTCTTTTTCTTTTTCCGAATTATCAGCTTCAACCAATAAGTTTAATATATTAGGAGGCCCTCCAATGGGAGTATCTCCTGCTTCCATTTTTGTTGCAGCTGCTAATACTTTTTCTGGCAGTTTTTTCGGTAATATTTCTGTTTTCTTGAGTATACAGTTTGTCTGATGAGAAAGGTTTCTCAGAGCTTCAGGTATTTTTTTTTCTATGCTTTCTTGCCAATATATTAAATTATCTATATTGTCTAATTTATCAATAATATTTTTCCTGTTATTTTCTTCTTTTTGATTTTCTGTGTTAGGCTCGAAATTTTCTTTTTTATCTTCTACTTTTTGCTCTTCTGGTTGACTTTCTGAAAAGGTTTCTTGAGCCGGAAATAATATAGAAGAGTCAAATTCTATTCCTTCTTCGTTGAGATTTAATGTTGCTTCTTTTTGCTCATAGTTGCCTTCACTCAGAAGACTCATCATTAATTCTGCTGCTGAGGTTTCGTTTATTTCTTCCCCCCGTTCATCAGGGTCTTTTTGTAACAATTCTTGTAATTCTTTATCTGCTACTTTTGCTGTTTCTCGCAACTCTTCCTGCATTTTTTGTCGCCGATCAAATGATAAATTCAGAAAAGCTTCTGGATATGCTTCAGTGCAGATATTATAACTAGCAAGAATTAATTGTTGGCGCATAGCTTGACCTAATGCTTCTAAATAACCTTGATATGTTTCATAAAGTTCTTTAGCAATATCCGCGATCGCCTCTTTAATTTTTTTCAACTCTTCTTCTATTCGTTTTGTTGCTCCTACCATATTAATTTCGATTCCATATCTATAACCCATATTATAAAAAATTAAAAATAACAGACATAAAAATCTGCTATTTTTAATCTTCAATCATCGCTATTTGTTAATTACTGCTAATTATTTTTTTCCTGTTTGTGCTGCTACTTCTTCAGCAAAATTACTCTCTTCCTTTTCTATTCCCTCTCCTAAAACAAATCTTGTAAAACGACGGATTGAAATTTTCTCCCCTAACTGAGCGCTCGTTTCTTTAACCAGTTGTTCCACTGTTAGATTTTGGTCTCGGATAAAAGGTTGAGCCATTAAAGTTAATTCTTTCAACCGCTTTTCTATTCTTCCCTGAACTATTTTTTCTCTAATATTTTCTGGCTTTTTACTCAGGTCTTCTCTACCCATTTCTATAGATTTTTCACTTTC
Source organism: Microcoleaceae cyanobacterium MO_207.B10 (assembly GCA_030064835.1). Taxonomy (GTDB): domain Bacteria; phylum Cyanobacteriota; class Cyanobacteriia; order Cyanobacteriales; family Microcoleaceae; genus JASJEE01. The sequence goes on from JASJEE010000020.1 coordinate 10,289, forward strand.
CACAAATTCAGTAGGAATATCATCAACTGAAACATATTCTACCTGTGGACAAGCTGCTATTTGCATAGCAATATTCTTAACTAATTCTTTAAAAGAATCATTACGGGCAACAAAATCTGTTTGACAGTTTACTTCAACTAAAACCCCTATTCTGCTACCTGTATGAATATAACTTTCAACTAACCCTTCTGCTGCTACTTTACCCTCAAGTTTTCCTGCAGAAGCAATACCTTTTTGTCTTAGCCATTCCGTAGCTTTAGTAATATCTCCATCATTTTCCTTGAGAGCTTTCTTGCAGTCCATCATACCTGCGCCTGTTTGTTCGCGCAATTCTTTTACTAACTTTGCAGATATTTCCGCCATCTTTTTTCCTTCCTTTTTGAACTTTATTACAATCTAATTATTTAGTAATTAATGATACTTTGAGAGCATAATTCAATGTGGGTTTTTTAGAAATATTTTACATCGTAATTTATAACTAAAAAACCCACATTTACTTATCAAGAATGTTGCTGGAATTTTCTATTCTTCTTCCCTGTTATCTGCTGATGATTCTGCATCATTAGTATCATCAAATGCTTCAGCTTCAGCCTCCTCATAATCATACTCTCCATCGTATTCTTCATAGTCTTCATAGTCTGGTTGATCATCACTTTCCAGTTGACCATGACGACCTTCATAAATAGCATCAGCCAACTTACCTACTATTAGTTTAATTGACCGAATAGCATCATCATTAGCTGGAATCGGAATATCAACTTGAGAAGGGTCACAATTTGTATCTAACAAAGAAACAATAGGAATATCCAACTTTTGACATTCCTGAACAGCATTATACTCTCGTCTTTGGTCTACTATTACCACTGCATCTGGTAGGCGTCGCATATTCTTAATACCTCCCAAATATTTTTGCAGTTTAGCCATTTCACGGCGGAGAACCGAAGCTTCTTTTTTCGGAAGTAAATCTAGTGCCCCACTTTCTTCCCGACGCTCCAGGTCTTTCAGCCTTTCTACACGAGTCTTAATCGTAGTCCAGTTAGTGAGCATCCCACCTAACCAGCGCTGATTAATATAATAAGCTCCTGCCCTGCTAGCTTCTTGAGCGATAATACCAGCAGCTTGACGCTTTGTACCAACAAATAAAAATTTTCTTCCTTGTTCAGAACCAGTCCTAATATAGTCGTAAGCTTCTTCCATGAGCTGGGCTGTCTGGTTAAACTAAGCCAGGCAAGTTACCCTACCCGACTCGTCTTCAGAACCGTGCGTGAGACTTTCACCTCACACGGCTCCTCTCTTAAACGTCCCTTGTCATGGGCACATCCTTAAAATTCCACCTTGGACTTAATGAGTCAAACATGGTTAACTGCTGTCAAATCTTTGGCAGTCTTAGAGTCGTGGCAATGTCGGTGCAACAATTGTTTATTTTTATATGTATTTTCACCGCCTTTAGACCAGGGAACGATGTGGTCTACCTCGATTAAATCCGTTGGTCTAAAGGTTAATCCACAATGAGCGCATTTACCTTTTTGCTGTTTTAATAGCGTTGTGACTTCTTTCCTTACGCCTGGATGTTTGCCAATTCTGCTACTCCAATAAGTCCAGTCGCCGTCATAAGGGGATTTATTACCTTTAACTTTGATGTGTCTTATAATAGGAACATCATCGTGTCGGTTTAGTATATACTCACCGTCGTTAAGTAACCAGTTTCTGGTTCCTTTGCATTGAGGAAAATACTTTTTCTTTACCCATTTGGCCGACTTGTTTGGATGCCTTCTACTCACCCATCTCCATATCCTTGTCCATAGGAGGTTATCTATTTTGCTGAATACCTCTTTACTGACTACATTGGAGAAGTAGTTAGCCCATCCTTTTATTATCGGATTTAACTTAGCTATTAAAGCTTGAGTTGGAGCGGTTTTGTATTTATCACATATATCCGCCATTTTTCGATAATGAGTTTTGATACTCTTTGAGGATGGTTTAATCAGCGTCTTAAATCCTTGTTCAGTTGACTCAACCTTCCACTGCCTAATTGTGAACCCTAAGAAGTCAAATCCGGGTTGCTTCCCTTCATATTCTTGTAGGGTATGGGCAATCTTAGTTTTTTCTGGCTTTAGTTCTAATCCTACCTGGTTTAACCATTCCTGTATTACGGTTTTTGCTTGCAGGACTATTTTGATGTCTTTATGTAGGATTACGAAATCATCAGCATAGCGTATTATGGATAATGCTTTTTTATTTTCTCGTTTCCTCCCTGGTAAGGTCTCAGCGAAATTATTTAAGCATTCTTCAATACCGTCTAGGGCGATGTTTGCTAGTAGGGGAGATATAACCCCTCCCTGTGGTGTACCTTCCACAGTGTCTAAGAATTGATTGTTATCGAATACCCCAGACTTTAACCATTGTTTGATTAGTCGTCTATAGGGTGTTTTTCCAATTTTTCCTAGCAGTGCATCATGGTTAATTCGGTCAAAACATCTTGATATGTCAGCATCTAGGACATATTTTGGTTTATACCTGATACTGTTAAAGATGGCTGCTATAGCATCATGTGTTGACCGTCCTGGTCTAAAACCATAGCTATTAGGTTCAAAACGTGCCTCCCACTCTGGTTCCATACCTAACTTAACCAAGGCTTGTAATGCACGGTCGTACATTGTGGGAATTCCAAGCGGACGTTTTTCGTCTTTTCCTGGTTTTGGTATCCAGACTCTGCGGGTTGGGCTTGCTTTGAGGTAGCGTGATGAAAGTAGGTTCACCAAGTTGAATCTTTGCATTGGTGGTAGGTTTTTGATACCGTCTACACCAGCAGTTTTCTTACCTTGGTTCTCTTGAGTCACACGCCTAACAGCTAGCAACCTAGCGTAGTAACTTTTGGTCAGAAGTCTTTGGTATTTACGCATCTTGCGGATTTTGCCACGGCTGGATGCTCTGTAAATTAACTTTTGCAACTTAAATACATATTTTTCTACCTTTTTCCAGTTAATGTCTTTCCATTTAAGATTTGGATTGACACTATCTTGATTTCGTGTATCGTCTGTATTCCATGCCACACTTAAAAAGGGTTTTGGATTACCCAATCTTCTTTTTAGTATTTTAGCTTTATTCATTGCTAATGATTACCTTACATTACGTCTAACAGTGGGTACGTCAGCATAAAGAGCTTTTTACCCAATCCTACTCTCCCTAAGACCTACGTCTGAGTGCGCAGATTGACCTTGAATGGCTTCCTAAGATTTCGACCTGTGTTCTTAGGTGTCTTAGAGAGGTTTCCTCGTTCCCTTATTCCTTTTTACGGTTGATTTAGTGGGGTAAACTCTCCCGGAGGGTTCTGTATGATTGTTGATAACCTCCCGGTCATGAGATTATCCATAGACCCCCTGGCTTTCGCCCTACATCCCATAGCTACCTTTGGGATGGCTCAAAGTTACGAGAGTTTGATTACCTTCCTGTTCGTCCACTTGTCAGCCTTTGCTTGCGGTATCGTTCCTGGTAACTGGTATTGTCCCGCTTTTAAACCAGCTTCAGGGATTGATGTTCAGTCACTACCCTGTGGTCTATGCTTTCTACCTAACAACAAGGCGGTGGAATTTCACCACGAAGGAAATAAGAGTTATTCGCAAGTCGAGGTTGTCCTCATGTATTGACTTAGAACGGCCATTTATACCTAGTTTCCTAGTTTAGTGGCCAACGAGTCGCACAACAAGATCGATGATATGAACACCGTTACGTTCAGTAAAAATATACTGGGACATTCGTGGGTTCCAACGACGGGTTTGATGCCCAAAGTGAACCCCTGACTCTAACAACTGAGCCAAACTGACAACTGGCATTATTTTTTCTCCTAATTCGGGTTAATCCTCCATCCAGGCGTATTCCCACAGAATTTATATCTTTAGAACACCCGACTACCCGGATGTGCGATTTTAGACAACTCTCCTAGCTTATCATAGGAGATGCTAATTTTTTACAAAATAGCCCTAGTGGAGTGACCCAGCTAATTTTGTGCAAAATTGTAGTGGATTGTTTCATCTTAAATGTTGCACTCTTATTTTAAATTCTGGGTTGATTAATCTCCCCCCTCTTTCCCCTCTCTCTACCCAGACCTCCCACCCACACTTTTTTAATGCACTACTTTAGCTGAAACACTCCAGTAGGGTGCGTACTTACAGCTTAAATTCATACTAGAAAATAGATTTAGCAATCCTTCGTCACGCACCATTTTAGATATGTCAATCCACTACTAGCACGTCAAGCTTAAAGTAGTGGAATATATTTTTGACTAAAAGCTTTGAAAACTCAGCATCGTAATCACCAAAAATCGCCATAATTATCCTCTATTTATGATTATTTAAAAACCTAATTTACCTAAAACTTATCGTCTAAATCCTCCCCCCCTTTTTAGGTAAAATAATAAAAAATTTTCTTTTTAGTCAATACTCTTATTTTCAAATAGAGGTAATTATTAATTTTTGACAGAGCTTACCTTTTCTTTCTTGAATCTTCAAATATGTATTTGTCCTAATATTACTTTTAAACGATCATAATCATCTTTCAACAGTACACTTATATTTCTTCCTGCTTGAACTAACCAGTTACGGTCAGCCTTTCTTAGTTGATAAATTTCTCGAATAGTCGCTGCTACTAAACTATCAACTGGCGCATCACTTAACTGTAATAATGTTCGTAAGAAATCTAACTTTTCACTAAACCTAATTACTTCTTCTGGTTCACATGAATAAACTGCTTGGTGAATTTGTGGAGGACGGGGTGGAATATACTGGTAAACCTGACCATTTTCTGCTATTGAACCATTCAACTCTTCTGAAGATTTAAAACCCACTATTGCTGCTCTAAATTCTGTTTTTAGCATTGCGAATATTTGAGGTTGTTGTTCTCGTAATTCTGCTAAAGACATTCCTAAAGCTCTAGCTCTATGAACTGAATCAATAGGTAGGGTAGTTGCATAGAAAACTACCCCATAAATTAAATTACCTGATTGTTCATCTTGAGACTTTACCCAACTACCAAAAGCTGGCATAGTTGGAAAGTTTAATTCTTCTGGTTCCAGACATTGAGCTAAGAATTCTGTTGTTGCTGTTTCTATGACTTCAGCTATGTGATTATTCTGGGGATTTTTATTAGTAAACTGTGGTAAAGGAAGACGCATAACTGTTTTTCAAGTCAAAAGTTAAATTGTTTTTGTAACAATACTTAGGCTTTCTTTAGGTTTCTACTCTTCTAATTCTAGAATACATAGATATTTTTTTTTATTAATAAGTAATTATTTTCAGACATATTCTAGGTTTATTGAGTAGAGTAGCAGTAGGTTTTCAATGATTTTTTTAGTATCAAATTAAGGTTGCATTATTATTGACAACTAATCTACTCAAATTACTGTAGCAAATTTACATGGAATAAGCTGTACATCGGATTTTTATTTGAGATATAAATTTAATAAAATATATAGCAATTCCCATATTGGTGAGGTACGTTAATTCATTTGTTTGAGGGAACAGGGAATGGGGAATAAAAAGATAACTCTACCTCACAAACTTGAGAAACGCTATACTTATTTCGTAAGTCTTTTAGCAATCAAGATATTTACGAATTATTTCAAAACACTATTATAGTTCTGAAGCAAAATTAGATATTACTGAGTTTGAGAACTTGTTGAAAATTCTTTAACAGCTTTGCATATTACTTACTATAGCAATCCACCCATTGGTTGTGACAATTATGATAATAGTTAATTTGAGCTAAAAAGCTTTATAATTATGACTCCTGACTCATAACTACCACCAAAATATTACAACTTAAATTAGGATTGCTATATAATCAACTGCTATTAGCATATAAGCCAGAAAAGCAGGATGAAAAAATCCTACTCTACTATTGATTTTATCTAAATTACATCAATTATTTTTTCTGGCGACCCGCAGTAGCATCTACTAACTCTAATTCTGACAATCTAAACGTTACTAATTTATCCCAATTTCCTCCCTCAAATAATACAGCAGCTTTAGAATCACTTACTCGTTGAACTTGTCCTTGAAATCCATAGTAAGTATCACTAACATTTTTAACTCTAACCGCTACACCTGGTAAAATCATTGTTATTTACTCCAGAATAAAATATTTACTTAAATCTTAAGTGTACAAACATCAAATATTTTTTGGCTGTGCAAAATTGTGCCTATTTGAATTGTTTTATGCCAAAGCTGCCACAGAAACTTTAGCAGCAATTTTTTGAGCGATCGCTCTTAATGCTTGAGCCGATAAAGAGTCTGGGTCGCTAACAACAATAGGTACTCCAGCATCTCCACCCTTTCTCACAGGTATTTCCAAAGGAATCCCTCCAAAAAGAGATACTCCTAATTCTTGAGCCGTCATTTCTCCACCGCCAGAGCCAAAAATATCATACTTTTTATCTGGCATATCTGGTGGTACAAAATAACTCATATTTTCTACTATTCCCAACACAGGAACTCCCAACTGCTGGAACATTTTTAAACCCTTACGAGAGTCTAACAATGCAACTGTTTGAGGTGTAGTAACAATCACTACCCCAGACATCGGAACAGCTTGAGCCAATGTTAACTGAGCATCCCCAGTACCCGGAGGTAAATCCACTAACAAATAATCCAATTCGCCCCACTGAACTTGGTATAAAAATTGGCGGATCATCCCATTTAACATAGGGCCACGCCAAATTACAGGTTGGTCTCTATCAATCAAAAAAGCCATAGAAACCAACTTAACCCCATGATTAAAAGCAGGTTCTAGAACCTCTCCTTGGGGACCCTTTTGTACCATCACTTTCGCATCTGCAAGGCCCAACATATTTGGATCGTTAGGGCCATAAATATCAGCATCAATTAAACCCACCTTGGCTCCCATTTGAGCCAGTGCCACAGATAAATTTACTGCTACTGTACTTTTTCCCACCCCACCTTTACCACTAGAAATAGCAATGATATTTTTGACTCCATCAATACCCTGGCGATCTGGTACAGCTTTCTGCTGAGGGGTCTCTGCTGTGACATCTACTATTACCTCCTTGACTCCTGGTAATTGCTTGACAGCTTTTTGACAGTCTTCTACAATAAATTCTCGTAATGGACAAGCTGGAGTTGTTAAAACTAAGGTAAAACTTACTTGGCCATTTACTACCTTGATATTGCGAATCATGTTTAGTTCCACCAAGCTCTTACGCAATTCCGGGTCTTCTACTGGTCGTAATACATCTAAGATTGATTTGGTGTCAAGCAGATTGGGCATTTGATTTTCCTCTAGATAATTTAGATTATTTATAGTCTCTTGTTAATTAAGATTCAATCGAAACATTGGTCTGATATTACTTGAGAGATTATTTATACAAACTCTTCATTATTATTTAATGAATTTTAATATAAAAAATTAAGATAATCTATAAAATCAAAGATATCATTAGTTTGATCGCTGTAAAGAAAAGCCCAAAATTTTATTTAAGTTTTATTTAAGTAGTAACCAGCTTTGACAGTTGGCACAAAAATACTAGTAAAATTTATAACTTTAAATAGATATATAGCTGGCAAGAACCAACATCGTTAATTAATGATGTTCAACATAATTTTACTATTTTTAATTTATATATGTTGAACAATAGGCTGATCAGCTCCCCAGCAAATTTCAAAAATTAGGAAAGTTGAAATAAATGATCGGCATCATGGTAGGATAAAAGGCCAGGAAAGAGTAAAGTTTTCAGCGAAATTGAAATATAACTTAATACTATGACAGCTTCCACTAAACCTCAAATAACAGCTCCTCCATCTGATTTTCCCCTCAAAAGTTCTCAAGGTAGAGTCAGTAAATTAATGCAGGATCTACAAGATGAAATTTGTCAAGGTCTCGAAGATTTGGATGGATTAGGCAAGTTCAAAGAAGATAGTTGGGAACGTCCAGGTGGTGGCGGTGGTCGGTCTCGCGTCATCCGAGACGGTGGTGTTTTTGAACAGGGAGGAGTTAATTTTTCAGAGGTATGGGGAGAAACATTACCTCCATCTATACTTGGCCAAAGACCAGAAGCCAAAGGTCATGGTTTTTATGCCACAGGAACTTCAATGGTCTTGCACCCTAGAAGTCCTTATGTACCAACAGTACATCTAAATTATCGCTATTTTGAAGCAGGACCTGTATGGTGGTTTGGAGGAGGTATAGACCTAACTCCTTACTATCCTTTTGCAGAGGATGCAAACCATTTTCATCAAACACTGAAGCAAGCTTGTGACAATCACCATCCAGAATATTACCCTGTATTTAAACGGTGGTGTGACGAATATTTCTACTTAAAGCATCGCCAAGAAATGCGAGGAGTAGGAGGTATATTCTTTGATTATCAAGATGGTCAAGGAGCTTTATACAGAGGCCCTGAAAATCAAGGGGAAGCAGCCATCTACAGTCAGCAAGTAGGAATCCCTGAAGGTCGCAGTTGGGAATCTCTATTTGCATTTGTACAAGATTGTGGTAAATCATTCTTACCAGCATACAGACCAATAGTAGAGCGACGGCAACCCACAAAATATGGAGACCGGGAACGCAACTTCCAGCTATACCGACGTGGCCGTTATGTTGAATTTAACTTAGTTTATGACAGAGGCACAATTTTTGGTTTGCAAACAAATGGACGTACAGAGTCAATCTTAATGTCTTTACCACCTTTGGTGCGTTGGGAGTATGGTTATACTCCAGAACCAAATACACCAGAAGCTCAACTATATGAAGTGTTTTTAAAACCTCAAGATTGGGCTAACTGGCAACCAAATCATCAACTAGTATGAGTTAAACTATAGTCAATGGGCAACCACCGCAATTAATATCATCCCGAGGGAAGGGTAAGTGATTCATATTGAGCAAAAAACCCACACAACTCCGGACGGTACAACAGTAATCGTCCTAGCACCAACTGGACGCTTGGATATAACAACAGCTTGGCAGTTTCGCCTCAAGTTGCAGGAATGTATCTCCAAACTAAGTCGTCATGTAGTGGTCAATTTAGGCCAGGTAAACTTTATTGATAGTTCTGGACTAACATCCCTGGTAGCAGGGATGCGAGATGCCGATAAAGTTAAGGGTAGCTTCCGCATTTGTAATGTTCATCCAGAAGCCAAGCTGGTATTCGAGGTAACCATGATGGATTCTGTGTTTGAAATATTTGAGACTGAAGAGGAAGCTCTAAATTATGAAGTTCATGAAGGAAATAGAGCATAGAGATTATTGGCAAAGAAATGTTAATTTTATACTTTGAATAATATCTTTTTAGGTATTGTTTAAACTTAGTTATGGGTATTTTTCCGATAAATTCAACTCCTGCAGCATAGCTCTATAACTTTTGTCAATTACCCATTTAATTTATTTGAACTAAGTAATTAAATTTTCATTCAAAGTCGACGTGAGAATTAACACCATGATTAGAACAATGGTGTTAATTTTTATGGTGAAAATAATACTAGTTTATTTGCAAGGTTTTAAAAACTCCATGTTGTCCCATAAGTGCAACGTTGGGAGGAAATCAAAAATTTAGTTCTGAACTAAAATCATAACGTTTCACAAATCGGTATGGTCCAAGTAAAGCTCCCCAAATTCCTTTGCCTGTTTTTGGATCAATACCTTTGTCAAAGCTGAGAAACTCTTGAGAATTAGCTTCAAAACCAAGCTCAACTTGGTAATATTGACTTTCATAAGTAAATCCACACACTGCACCTGGAGCTAGAGATGCTTTAAAATTAGTATCATTTTTACCATGGTTTTGGTAACTTACCTCTAGGGTACAACCTGGTAAAAATTCCACTTGGGCAGGTGTAAGCTGTTGGAGAATATCTCGGTTATTTCCTGCACCTCGCATCCCAACCACATCTTTTGGTAGATAATATTGAACCTGTAAACATACAGGATTATCTGATAATTGTTTTAGTTGTATAATTAGAGGTCGATAGGGTCGATCTAAATTTAGAACATTCGCTTGTTCTGCAAATAGCAAATAGAGTAATAATTGGTTCTGGAAATAAATTAATCGGTACAGGTCGATGCCAAAGACGCAGGTGGACATACCATGTTGGGTCTGCGATCGCCTGCACAGAATTATCAAACTCGCCAGCAAGACATTTCGCTAAAGTGATTAATTCCTGAGATAATATCATAGTAGTTAGTTTTTCAGTTTTTTTATAAAAACATAACTGATTAATAACTTAAGTCCTAAACTTTCATCCAAAACAAAATAGCCATCTAAATCAACTTTAATTTTATTTTTGATCCCTGCTTGCGCTATGATAAAGAAAATAATTAGATAGCCTATTCACTAAAATGTAAAGGCTAATAATTTATATTAGGGCAAAATATATTTAAGTTTAAATCCGTTCCTGAATTAAGGATACATTTAGAAGCAGGAATTTTTTTTGTCCAATATTTAAGTAGTACAACCCACCCTACTTTTCTAATGACTACTATGATTTGCGTCAAAGCTTACTTAGTAGGAAATCATCAATATTTGCTAGGGATGGGATTATCGAACTAGAAGACCAGGTGAATAATATCCGTACTGTTTCAGATACTAAAAGAGCTTTCTATAACTTTCATACCCGCCCGATTAATTCAATATATAATCGGGTAGTTGAAGAATTAATAGTGGAAATGCACCTGATTTCTGTTAATTCCAACCATAGTTATAACCCATTCTATGCACTGGGGGTAGTTACAGCTTTTAACCGCTTTATGGAGGGATATTATCCGGAACAGGATAAAATTTCTATTTTTAATGCTTTGATTCAAGCACAAGAACAAGAGCCAAACAAATACCATGCTGAGGCTAAAGAATTAGAAGATTTAGCTAGGCAAATGTCAGGTTCTGATATGCTTTCTTGGATTTGTTTATCAGCAAATAGAGACAATTATCAACATTTGCAAGAACAGTTAAAAGCTATTTCTAATAACCCCAATTTCAAATATACTAGGTTGTTTGCTATTGGCTTATTTACTTTATTAGAATTAGCAGACTCAGAATTAATCAAGGAAGAACAAAAGCGAGTAGAAGCTCTAAAAGAAATTTCCCAATCTCTGGGTTTGCCAGAGGAAAAATTATTGAAAGACGTAGATTTGTATCGTAGTAACTTAGAAAGAATAGCCCAGGCCCGTAGTGCTATGGAAGATACTTTACAAGCAGCTAGGAAAAAGCGAGAAGAACGTAATTTACAAAAAGGAAAAATCACTACTTCTGCTAATAACAGTGTAGAAGAAAATAATTAAACAAAATACTAATTTTTTAATCAATCAATGTTTGGGTCTGTTATTTTGTTGTTTGATTCCGTGTCTATTTCATTTTTGAGATATTGGTAGATTTCAAGGTAAATAATAAATAATTTGGTATAGCATTTTCAAATGAGGTGTAAATCTAAATTGAGTTTTTTCTGAAAAAATCTTGTCTTTAGTTCCTACTAATCCTTGTGAAAAGCTAGTATTAAATGCTGTTTATTCTGATTTACTATTCCCTGTTTCCTTTTTAATAGAACTAGGTTTCGGCATTTAAAATGAAAATGAAAATGCTATACAATAAATGGTTTATAATTACCATTAGATATCTCCATATAAAGTTTTGAAAATCCTGACACCACCGTTACAAATTGGTGGAGATTTCTATAGCAATCTTATTTCATTTGTAATATTCTGGTGCTAGTTAGGAGTAGGGGCGATTTCCTAACAGAATACTTTCCTTCGGAATGCTGTGCAAACGTAAACGCATTTGCGGAGAATTCCTGAGTATAATTGCCCTTACAGGAGTCAAGAGTAATAACTTTAAAGTTTTTCAGTTAAAATTAACTGTTATCATAGTTTTCACAACCCATTTGATTTGAGGATTGCTATATTACATTATTCTTGCAGAATACCTATCTATAGCAATATAATTTAAGTTGTGAGATATTAGAAACTTTTAGGGAATAGGAAACAGGGCACAGAAAATCATAAAAAAATGTCTAAAAACGAATATGATAACTACTACATTTTAAAGTCTTAAGTAACACCTAAATTATCACATCTGATGCGGTGATTCCTATATATATTTCTTGTTATCTGAAAATTGCACAAACAACAAACTTTGTTAGTTTAAAAAACTTAGTAAAAACAAATAATAAATATCTGAGTAGAGAGTATATTGTGAAATATCTCTACCCATTTTTTTTACCTAACTTGTAACTTACACTGGCAAATAACCAAACCATCCAACAGAATAAAAAAACTCATAATTAGCATTAAATTACCAAGTATGAACAAGTATGAATTTTAACTGGTATGTATAATCATTCTGAATACTTTACTTATGACTAAAGTGATTTAATCTGAATAGAACTACTGTTCAAATTCTGGTGCATAAGACTTGAGCAAACTACTGAGTTGTGAAGCAACATTTGGTGAGCTGCCAAAAGGTGTAGGGTTAATTGGTTGTCGATTAATATTTTTATCTATAGCTTCACTTACCTGTTTAGAAATTAACTCTTGAAGCTCTTCCTTAGCTTTAGACCTTTGAAACTGAGCGCCCTCCTCAGTAGTAGCATACAAAGGAGGAAGTCTATTCAAAGCATAAGCTGCAATATCTCCCACATCAAGAGTTTGATCGCTCGTCGCCTCAATCTCTGCCACCCTTGCTATTGCCTCAGATAATACTAACTCCTCCATCACATTAATAAATTGTTTACGAGGTAGAACAACCACTTCTCCTGTCAGTAAAGCTCCCATTAAACGATCAAGAGCCATATATTCCTCAATAGATAATTCAGAAGCTGTATTACAGATTCTTCCTACCTCAGCTTCCATAGAAGGAGTTAAGTAACCATCCTGTAAAGCCTGTTCAACAATTCTTTCTATACTCATAAATTTTATTTTAAGTACCTAGCACTATTTAAAAATAATTAGTCTAACTTAATCTTCACTAGGATAAGATTATAAGTTAATCAAAGTCAAGGAAAAGTCTTAGTAAATGTTACAAATGTTACCAAGCATAGTGATTTTTCTCTGTTAGTTAAAGCAGCTTTATTCAAATCCTTGATACCGCCAAGGAACCGGATCTACAGCTTGACTATGTACATATAATCCCCAGTGAAGATGTGGACCTGTAGATGCTCCTGTATTTCCTACAGTGCCAATTTGCTGACCAGCTTTGACAAAATCACCCTCCTTGACACTAATATTATTCAAATGGATAAAAATACTTGTGACCCCTTGACCATGATCGAGACCAACAGTATTACCATGAATTTCAAAACCTTGAGATTCTAAGCCCACTAAAGCAATACGACCAGCAGCAGGAGCTACAACAGAGGCTCCATTATAATCAGCATAATCTACTCCACGATGATAATAGTTTTGCGCAAACTCTCCATTATAATACCGTCGAACTCCATAAACGGTACTAACTCGACCTTGGTTCGGACGCAGAAACGGACCATTCCAAAATTTTTCTGGAGTTACAAGTTTCTTAAATGCGTCTACTGTGTCAAATTCTAAATCTGTTCCTTGAATAGATTCTTTATCAGGAGGCAACCAAATAGATTGAGTAGGAAAAGAACGACCTTGCAGATTTAAACTTAGATTCTGGATACCTCTGTCAGTAGTAACTTGAATTACTTTTGTTCCAGATTTATCCAAAGGAGTTGTGGGCAAAAGAGCGCGGAACTTATTTTGTCCAATGGAAAATGAAGGATAAGTTTTGCCATTCATACTTACGACAGGAGTTGAACCTGTTTCTGCTTGTGGAATGACAACAGAGATAGTATCTCCCAATTGTGGATTAGTAGGAGTTATTTGTACAGTTTGACTGTAGCCTGGCATGACAATTATCACAATTGCTGTAACTGTAGCTAATATCAAACTATAGATAAACTGCTTAACTTTAACTGACAAAAACATTAAATTAACTTTTGATTTCTGAGATTTTTCTGAGTCAATTAAAAATTAACTTTTTTTTGCTGATAAATCATCAAACAAGAAAACTATTGCTTCCAGCTTGACAATTTTTCAATCATAAACTAATAAGCTCAAAATAATTAGGGTTTGCGCTCAAAAGTTCTGATGGGTGAGGGTAGGAGACAGGAGACAGGAGACAGGAGAAAACCCACCCCTAACCCCTCCGGTGGAGGGGAAGACAGGAGAAAAGGTATGGGAGCGAGGAGGTAGGAATAAGAATTGTCTCTTGATTTTTCTACCCAATTTTTGCCTAAAATACTAACTTTTTGAGGGTGAAAAGCTGAAAACCAGGTGCTTTTTTCGACCCCACAAAGGCACTTATCTTAATATCTGTAAAGACTTTTAGATTTAATCAGCCAGCCCTAATTAACATCAGCCAAAACTGCAAATGCAAATAATTATAATTCAATTCTTGGCTCAGAAAAAATTACCCATAAAATTAGGATTATTGTATAGCACTATGCCGACAGGGTTAAGGCATTTCTAAATCCCTAATTCTTTGACCAGTCTGCTCTTCCCTATTCCCTATTCCCTAGCACTTAGTGCTATATCTTGAGGTTAATATACGTTTAAGATATTTTTGATAAAAATCCGTGCAAGAAGACTTCAGGTTAATCATAGACTTAGTATTAGTTCTAACCGCAGCAGCAGCAGGAGGACTATTCGCATCACTCTTACGACAACCAGCTTTACTAGGTTATCTGCTAGGTGGAATTATTGTTGGCCCAGCCGGATTTGGTCTGATTAAAGAATTAATTCAAGTAGAAACTTTAGCTCAATTAGGGGTAGCTTTTTTGCTATTTGCTTTGGGAGTAGAGTTTTCCCTAGCAGAATTGAAAAAAGTCCAAGCAATTAGCCTCGGTGGTGGTGGACTACAAATTCTTTTTACTATTTTAGTCACAACATTAGTATCTGTGGGTGTAGGGTGGGTATCTTATCCAGTCCAAGGAGTATTTTTAGGGGCAATACTTTCCTTATCTTCAACAGCAGTGGTACTGAAATGTTTGATGGAGCGGAATGAGACATCTACATCCCACGGCCAAGTTATGTTGGGAATTTTGGTAGTCCAAGATTTAGCCTTGGGACTAATGTTAGCTGTTTTACCGGCTTTAAACCAACCACCAGAAATTATTGGTATTGCAGTAGGGCGATCGCTTCTGGAAATAGGTTTATTTGCTCTGGGTGCTATAGCGGCAGGAATTTGGGTAATTCCATCCTTACTGAGATTTTTGGCAAAAACTGAAAGTCGGGAGTTATTTTTATTGGGAGTTGTGGCGCTTTGTTTAGGAATAGCTCTTCTGACTGAATATTTGGGTTTTTCTATTGAAATGGGAGCTTTTGTAGCGGGTTTAATGATATCTGAAGTGGAATATGCTGACCAAACTCTAACTTATGTTGAACCTATTCGAGATATATTTGCAGCTCTATTTTTTGTAGCGATAGGGATGTTAATAGATCCATTTTTCCTGTGGAGTCATCTAGAAATAATCTTGGGTTTAGTATTTCTGGTTTTAGTAGGAAAATTTTTGATTGTTACTCCTATTGTGAGAATTTTTGGCTACCCTCTAAAAACTGCAATTTTATCTGGTTTAGGTTTAGCTCAGATAGGAGAATTTTCTTTTGTACTTGCTAGTAAGGGACAAGTATTAGGATTAGTTTCTCGTCGAGTATACTTATTAATATTGGGCACGACTGCTGTAACTTTAGTAATTACACCTTTTGTCCTGAAAATTGCCCCACAATTGTTAAATTGGGCTGAAAGTTTTCCTTGGTTACAAAAGTATCTCTATGAAACAACTCAACCTACCACAGCTATCTCAGTAGATTTACCTCTAAAAAATCATGTTATAGTATGTGGTTATGGAAAAGTAGGACGTAACCTAGTACAACAACTAGAAAACCATGATATTTCCTATCTGGTCATTGACCAGTCAGAAAGGGTGGCTCAAAAGTTGCGGGAAAAAGATGTTCCTTATCTTTATGGTAATATTTGCTCTATGCACGTTTTGGAAAAGGCAGGTGTGGATAGGGCACAAGCAATGGCGATCGCTATACCAGATGCTATGAGTACGAGACTTTGCCTGAAGCGCTCTCTAGAATTTGCCCCAGATTTGGATATAGTTGTTAAGGCTAACCGATATAAGGATATTGAATTGTTATATCAACTGGGAGCTAGGGAAGTAGTTGAACCAAATTTTGAAGCTAGTTTAGAACTTTCTAACCATCTGTTAGTTGGTATGGGAATATCGGCAAAGGTAATTCAAAAGGAAATAGAAGAAATTCGCCAAAGTCATTATCAAGCATTACGCCCTTCAATTCTAGATCCCCAAGTATCTAGGGAGTTAAAAGCAGCAGTTCAGGATATGAACAGTAAATGGTATTCTTTACCAGAAAATTCTCCTTTGACTGGGATGACTTTGGAGGAAACTAACTTAAGGCGGTTAACGGGAGTTAGTTTAATGGCTATTCGTAGGCAGGAAGGAGAGGAAATTGATTATCCAGAAGGTCAGACATTATTAGATATTGGTGATAAACTTTTATTAGTGGGAGAACCTTCAGAATTAGATAGTTTTCAGCGTC
>JASJEE010000260.1 GCA_030064835.1 Microcoleaceae cyanobacterium MO_207.B10
CAGGGTCATTTCATTCTAGATTTTGAGCATGAATTTACTTACTTTCAGGTAGGGAAAGATAAATTTTATAAAGCTCAAAATAAGGTATTTTCGTAAATACACAAAATGGCACAGTTGAGAATGAAATAGCCCTGATACGCTAATTAGTTAATTTTAGGGAATATTGAATACGATTTCTCAAAAAGTTTACTGTGTTTAATACGGTGGAGGAGATGAAAGTGTGGGAAGTGATCGGAGGTGTGGGAAGCAAATAAAAATATAAATAACAGATAGTAATTATTGAAAACATTGTGGAGTATTACTAATTACTTAATTGTTGAAGTATCTCTCAGGTATAACATTACTCCCGCTGGATACCCGCCTTCGCGGGCACAAGGTCTAATCTCGCCCCCACCTTCGTGGGGGTAAACTACGACGGGGACGAGAGCAACCTGTTGGCAGTTGATATAACATAAAATAGAATAGAAATTAAAGATAGATGGTAAGCATTCGGTCGTCAGCTATGAGTTATTAACTTATCCTGTTTATCAGGAGTAATTAATCTCCAAAAAGTGAAATATAAAGCAAAAAATCATCAGCTAATTTTAATCAGTTCTGTAGGTTCACTCGGCTATTAGTAGTCAGCGTTCAGCTAATAGCTGAATGCTTACGATAGGTGTACCTCATTAGTCTGGGAAACGCTATAAATCTTTTTCATAAACTTCAAAAGATAAAAGTAGATAAAAATTTTCTCACTCATAGCAAATGATTTATGTCTCTTCAGCATAAAAGTAGATATAAATGTTTCTCTAACTAAACTATTGATAAAATATAAATTATTTCCCAAATTATTCAAGAATCTTTGATTAAACAATGTCTGATAATTCATTTCAAAAAGATAGTTTAAGCTGGCAACTCCGACAACTACAACAAAAAATTAGCGAATGGTGGGAACTACAAACCACTCAAACAGCAGCTAACCTACCAGAAATAGATTTGCCTTCATGGTGGGATAATCCCATAATATTAACTACAGCTAAAACCGTCGCTTGGCTACTTTTTGCTTGTTTATTGAGTTGGCTAACTATAAAAATTCTTAGAATTATAAATCCTTATATTTATGACCTCCGTAATAGTATCAACTCAACAACAAAAACTAGAGAAAAATCGGAGCCAGAATTATCCATTAATTCTTGGTTAAATCAATCACAAAAATTTCAACAAACAGGCAAATATAGAGAAGCTTTTCATTGTTTATATATGGCAAATTTACAGAGATTAAACGATAGAAGAAATATTCCCCACCAACCGAGTCGCACCGATGGAGAATATCTAGAATTAATTCAAAATTTATCTCAACCTCAACCATACCAAAAATTATTTATGACTCATCAGCAGTCATTATTTGGTAACTTAGAAGTTTCTGCTGACCTGTTTCAAGAATGCCAAAAAGCTTATCAAGAAATTAAGGATGAATAAAAATAATAAATCATGGTTATTTGGAGCGATCGCTATAATTTCAATTATTCTAATTAGCATTTTTTTTGCTCCAGCTAATAATCAATTAAATAGTGGTTCTACTTATAGTCGTGCTCCTGATGGATATGGTGCATGGTACAACTTTATGTTGGAAAAAAATCTCGAAATTCAACGATGGGAAAAACCTTTTACAGATTTAGAAAATAGTCAAGATATTAACTCCCCAGTAACTTTATTACAGGTAAACAGTAAACTGGAAAATCCAGCAATTTCTCCTCAGATAGAAAACTGGGTAAAACAAGGAAATATTTTGATAATTTTAGGGATAGATAAAAAACCTACAAAAGCAGATTTTACTACTATCCATGATACAGAAGTAGGAAAAGTTAAGATTGAAACGAGGCGGAGAGCAATCAAACTTGAGGCAAAAAAAGAGCATAAAAAAGATAATATTTTATTAGGCGATCGCTATGGTGCTATAGTTTGGCAAAAACAACTTGGTAAAGGAAAAATTGTTTTAGCTACTACCCAATTTTTAGCAGCCAATGCTTATCAAGATATAACCGGAAATTATGAATTTTTAGCTCAACTTGTTACTCAAAATCAACAACCTATTTTAGTAGATGAATATATTCATGGTTATAAAGACAAAGAGGTAATCGAAAAAGAAGTGGGAGAAAGTCTGATAAATTATTTAGTTAAAACACCTTTATTCCCAATATTTATCCAAGGATTAATTATTGTAGTTATCCTAATTTTTGCCCAAAATCGTCGGTTTGCCAAACCAATAAAATTATCACCCCCAATAATTGATAATAGTCAAGTCTATATTCAAGCTTTAGCTACAGTTTTACAAAAAGCAGAAAGTCGAGAATTTATTTTAGAAAGTATCGGAAAAGAATCACAAATAAAACTACAAAAAAAATTAGGATTAGGCAAAATCTTACTTGATGATAAATCTTTAATAGATGCTTGGATACAACAAACTGGGCAGCCATCAACAGAATTAGAAAAACTACTAAAAATTAAATCTCGAAAACAAAAAATTAGCGAATCAGAGTTACTAACTTGGTTGGATAAATGGCAGCAAATTTTGTCAGTATAAAAGCCAGAATAAGGATATTTATAGTATTTTTTGTTATAAGCATTGATCAGTCAGCTCTCAGCTATTAGTTATTGAATAACTAAAAGTTCATAAATTAAGGATTGCTTATCCTGAAATACTAAATTAAAATGAAATTATAGCCAATCAGATTACCAGAATTAATGACTGTATATTCAAGACTGATAAATTACATGAATTTCATAATTCTGTACCACCAACTTGATAAATTTTTAGTACAAATGAAGAGGCTATTTATCTTTCTTTTGTGACTCTCCAGTTTTTTCTATTATTTGAAATTTCTGTAAAAGAGCTAGAACAAGAAAGAAAAAGTTTGATAATCGAATGCAATGCCATTTCGCGAAGCTCCGGAATTTCTAGGAAGAAAAAAGTAGGCAATAGTTTCGCTATGCGACAAGCGATCGCCTGATATAAAAAAGCTCACTTATTTTAGAAATAACCAAAAAATTCTGGTCTAATACCAATTACTAAAAGCTTGCCCTTGCGGAAGCGGGGGTAATGCTATACTTGAGTAAAACTTCAGTTATTAAGTAGGGTTTGCTGATTAAATCTAAAAGTATTGGTAGCTAAAGGTTTGAGCATTTTAAAGTCCAGAAAAAATACGATATTTTGAGAGGCTGTTGCCCAAAAAGTTAGTATTTAGGTAAGAGTTAGGGAGGTAGTCTCAAGGGATAATTATTCTGAATACTTTCTATATAACTCCATGGTTCTGTTGACTCTTCACTACTCCCTACTCCCCACTCCCCACTCCCTACCTTCACAAAAAGACTTTTTCAGCAAGCCCTAAGTAATTAACACAGACAAAATTACTGATTCCTTAACTATTATCATTATTCTTATTTTTACTTCTCTCCCCACCTCTCTATCCAATCAAATATAGCAAGATTTTTGATAAATGGTCTAAACACTCCCAATTTTAAGGGGATAAAAAAAGAGAATATTCCAAATTTCAAGCCTTCTTATTGCAGAGGTACTGATAACTGTTAACTGAAATTACGGGATGCTAGGTAAACCTTTCACTCCGTTCCAGTAGCTTTGGCTACAGCTAATTATCCTGATTCTATATTACAGTCAAATCCCAAAGCCTTTCGGAGCAGAAGATTTGGACTGCTTTTATTAAGACCTACCACCTATAACCAAGCAATGTAGCAATATTTTATGAAACTGATAAGACGCTCCCTCTTTTCCAGAATCATCGCAAATCCGCCTTATTAAGAGAATATTTTTTGAGGTTTATTAAAACTTTATATAA
Source organism: Microcoleaceae cyanobacterium MO_207.B10 (assembly GCA_030064835.1). GTDB lineage: Bacteria > Cyanobacteriota > Cyanobacteriia > Cyanobacteriales > Microcoleaceae > JASJEE01. The sequence goes on from JASJEE010000260.1 coordinate 3,834, forward strand.
ATTCTCTTAATCTTTACCTTTCCTTCATAAGAATATACATTTAAGTAGATTATGATTGAAATTAACAAAAACAAAGCAATATATTATCCTTACATATAAAATATATTAAGATTACAAATGACTGCTATTCAAATTACTTCCCCAGAAGAACATAAACCATCACTCTTTTTAGATCGGGGCAAAGCTATCAAATCTGATGAAAAAGTCGAGACACTGATGCCATCAATTAAACAATCAGTGCCAGTAACCTTCGACTATGATGTTCACTTCACCACAGGTTTATTTAAACCAGAAAACCACTTACTCGCCAGAGTAATAGCAAATAATAGTAAAACTCCCAAAAAAGTATTAGTTGTTATAGACCAAGGTTTACTCTGCCAGTGGCCTACTATAGTAGAAGATATAACCGTTTATGCTGAAAATTATAACCAGCAAATCACATTAGTCAAAAAACCAATGACTGTTGCTGGGGGAGAAGAAAGTAAAAACGATCCTATTTGGGTAGAATATATTCATCAAGCCATTGATGAAGTAGGCTTATGTCGCCATTCTTATGTATTGGGTATTGGTGGCGGAGCAGTATTAGATATGATTGGATATGCAGCGGCAACTGCTCATCGAGGAGTAAGATTAATTCGTGTTCCCACCACTGTATTAGGACAAAATGATTCAGGAGTGGGAGTGAAAAATGGCATTAACGCCTTTGGCAAAAAGAACTTTTTAGGGACATTTGCCCCTCCCTACGCTGTAATTAATGACTTTGATTTCCTGACAAGTTTAGAGGATAGGGATTGGCGGGCCGGTATTGCTGAAGCAGTTAAAGTGGCTTTAATTAAAGACCCAGATTTCTTTAACTTCATTAACCAGAATGCCAAAAAATTAGCTAATCGTAGCATGAGTGCCATGCAAGAATTAGTTTATCGTTGCGCTAAGTTACACTTAAATCATATTGCCAATAGTGGCGACCCTTTTGAAAAAGGTTCATCTCGTCCCCTGGACTTTGGTCACTGGTCTGCTCATAAATTAGAACAACTGACAAATTATCGTTTGCGACATGGCGAAGCAGTTGCCATTGGTATTGCTCTAGATAGCATTTATTCTTATCTCAAGGGTTGGCTCTCAGAAATTGAATGTCAAAGAATTGTTCAAACCCTTCAAGATTTAGGTTTTGCTCTATATGTACCAGAATTGACAGAATATATAGATGTACCAAAACATCCAAAATCAATTTTTAAAGGATTAACTGAATTTCAAGAGCATTTGGGGGGAGAACTAACTATAATGTTACTGCAAGGTATTGGCGAAGGTGTGGAAGTTCATCAAGTAGACCTATCACTTTACAAACAAGCCATTGTCCTGCTACAAGAAAAACAGTTGGCAGAATTTGACCCAAGTCTAAAATGTAGCTAATTTTGACACTCCACGGACTGAAAGTCGCGTGGATTCTTAAGCCGAACAAATTTGCCGGACTGAAGTCACGTCAAATTTGACCCTTAATGGCATAGCCAAAGATGCCTCTAGTCTGTCCGGGATCAACCCATTCAGGTTGCCTTTAACTCCAATATTGGCTGCACCGTTAGCATCAGCATTTATCAATTTTCCTTCTTTAGTTTTATACAAACCACGTTTAATTCTTCTACCACTGAAACTATATTCAGTAGGATTATCAGCATTATAAACAGGGATTAAATCACCATCTAAAAAGCTAGCTTTAGAAGTATAAGATTCTTCCTGTTCTTTGTATGTTAACCCGTATCTATCACACATAGCTTTTAGCTTTAGTCTAAAACTGTGGTGCGGTATTTGTACAAACTTTTGGTTAGTTTTTTTGCCTAAATTGATATTTTGCTTCATGCCAGGATTAATACCTACAACTATAGTAGATATTTGATTTTTACTACACCAGTCAATTAAGTACCTAGCTGCTTTATTTAGGTAATCTCTAACTTTATTATTACGATTTACCGTAATGCTAATTTGTTTTTTGGTTAAACCTTTAATACCCTGCTTATCTTTTAGAGATTGCAGTATAGAATTTTGTTTGTTGTACCACTGGTTAATTGATTTAAGTTTTCTACCGTCTAAAATAAACGATGACCCAGTGTTTGATACACAAGTGGCTAAATTGTCTAAACCAAGGTCGATTGCTATTACATTATCTGTTTTTACGGCTGGCTTTGTCTCCTCTTCTGTAATAAATTCAACTTCAAAAAAACTGGCATCAAATCTCGGAATTATTCTAACTTCCTTGAGATTCTTATCTACCAATCTCTCAGGAAAAGGGATTTTTACTGCACCATATTCTACCTTGAATTTCTGAGACATTGGAATATTGAAATATCCATCTTTTACCCTAATTCGAGGTATTATCAAAGGAAAGTAACCCTCTTTTTTGAGGTATCTAGGCATTCGTATTTGTTCAAACCGATATAGACTTTCTTTGGCCTTCTGAATTAAGTTAAAAAACGACTTAAAAGACCTGTCTACCACTTTTAAAATTTGCTGTGCAATATCAGTTTGAAGTAACTGGTAATTTTCATTTTCTTTGCAGTAATGGTAATTTGATTCATATCTTAGATATCCGCCCTCAGAGAAGTAGAATTGTCGCACAGAATACAAGCCGACATTGTACATATTTTTAGATAATCTGCACAATTGTCTTAATGCTTTGAATTCGGTGCTGGACAAATTTCTAATTTTGTTCTTTTGAGTTAGGTACATAACTAAGGTTTCGCTGTATAATATCTATAATTAGCGAAACAGTCTCGAACTGTCAACATGACTACGGGTTAAAACCCGTCGAGTCGCTTCCATCCCGCCGTTAAAACTGGCGGGTTTCCCACGTACCGACTTTTTGTGATGAAAATTGGAAATCAGGGCGGATTTCATCTAACTTATTGTAGTAATATTCATCCCGGTGAAGATTGGCAGAGTGTTAATCAAAACTTGAAGCAATATATTCCCTCTCTCAAAGCAAAACTTGCTCCTGATGCAGCTTTTGGCATTGGGTTGAGGTTAGCAGATGTTGCCAGTCGAGAACTACTGCAAGAAAATAATTTAGCAGAATTCCAAACATGGCTAGAGGAAAACAATTTATATGTGTTTACTTTAAATGGTTTCCCCTACGGGGGATTTCATCGCCAAATAGTCAAAGACCAGGTTTATGCCCCTGACTGGTCAAAACCAGAACGACTAGATTATACCCTGCGGTTAGTAAATATTCTTGCTACTTTGTTGCCAGAAGGTATTGATGGAGGCATTTCTACAGTGCCTTTGTCTTATAAACCTTGGTGGAAAGATAATTCTGCTGGTCGAGAAACGGTTTTAAAAAAGAGTTGTCTGCATCTAGCGGAGGTGGTAAAAAATTTAGTTGAGATTAGGCAAAATACAGGCAAATTAATACATATAGATTTAGAACCAGAACCGGATGGATTAATTGAAAATGCGACGGAAGTAATTGATTTTTATCAAAAATATCTAATTCCTATTGCTAGTAAATACCTCATAGAAAATTTTGGGGTTTCCCAAGAGTTAGCAGAAAAACAAATTTTAGAACATATTTCAATCTGTTATGATACCTGCCATTTTGCTGTGGAATATGAAAATCCCAAAACTGTATTAGCAGAGTTTGCAGCAGTAGGAATTAAAGTCGGCAAAATTCAGCTTAGTGCTGCTATTAAAGTCAAAGTTCCAGATGATATTCCACAGCGACAAAAAATCCTTGAACGTTTACAGCCATTTGCAGAATCAACTTATCTTCATCAAGTAATTGCACGAAATAATGATGGCTCACTACAAAGTTATCGTGATTTAATGACTGCTTTACCAGCTTTTGAGAAAACAAAAGCTCAAGAGTGGCGGACTCATTTTCATGTACCTATTTTTATTCAAAATTATCAACTTTTAGAATCAACTCAAGCTGATATTATTGATGTATTGAAGTTGCTACAAGAAGATAATTTTTGCACTCATTTAGAAATAGAAACTTATACCTGGGATATACTACCTGGTGAAATGAAACTTGATATCTTAGCTTCTATTCAAAGGGAATATGATTGGGTATTATACCATTTCTAAATAAAGAATGGGATAGCTGATTCAGGGATAAGAGCAAAATAGACATCTCCGGAAAAGAGAGAGTAGGGAGCTGGGAGTAGAGAGAAATAATTGATGTTTTCTTTACGGTAATTGATTTGGTTTTTTATTCTTGGAGATGTCTCTTTGCCAGCTAAATGTAGCAAAGATTTTAATTATCGGTAATTAGATTTACGAAGTAGAGTCAAAGTTTAACTCCCCTTTGAAAGGGGGGAGGGGAGCTTCCTATGGAAAAGCCGGGGGTTGTCTGTGTGGTCCATCCTCGTGTTTGATATAATAGCTAATACCAATTTGATAAATGTTTGCTACAAATAGCTAGGGGATTTTTTAGGAGTCAGGAGCCTGGAGTCAGAATAAATAGCTTCTATATCATTATCATTTATTAGTTCATACACTACCATATTAGTCAAATAGACATCTCCTGTAAAATATCTTTATAGCCCTTATTATTCGTAACATTATTTTTTCAAAATGGTATAACCCTCTTCTGTCACTTTCAGGTTTATCCTATTAATAAAAAGTTTGAAACAGAGGCTAAATCAATTGATTCAGGTATTTTTCGTGAAAATTTAGTCATTTGATAATCTTGTGGAATTTTAATTCAGAAAAAACTGGGCGATCGCCAACTGTTGTCGCCTAAGGGCAACTTCGGGAGTGTGTCAATTTCTTGTCCGTTGGTTGATATTCTCATACAATTAATTATGGTCAAAGAATTATCAACCCACTGAATATTTATGAAAAAAACTACTGTTATTAATGTAGTTGGCTTAACACCAAATTTGATTGGAGAATATACGCCTCGAATTTCCGAATGGATGAAGCAAGGTAAAATGGCATCAGTAAAACCAGTTTTACCCGCCGTTACTTGTAGCGCTCAGACAACTTATTTAACAGGTAAATATCCCAATGAACATGGGATAGTTGCTAATGGCTGGTACTTCCGGGATGATTGTGAGGTCAAATTTTGGCGACAATCAAATAAATTAGTACAAGCTCCAAAAATTTGGGATATAGCGCGAGCCATAGATTCATCTTTTACCTGTGCCAACTTGTTTTGGTGGTATAATATGTATTCGACTGCTGACTTTGAAGTTACGCCTCGCCCCATGTATCCAGCAGATGGGCGAAAAATTCCAGATATTAATACTAAGCCAGCTCAATTACGTTTTAAATTACAAGCAGAATTAGGTCAGTTTCCCCTGTTTAATTTCTGGGGTCCAAATACTTCGATTAAGTGTAGTCAATGGATTGCTGATTCTGCTAAATGGGTAGAACAAAATTATCATCCGACCTTAAGTTTAGTTTATCTCCCCCACTTAGATTATTGTCTCCAAAGAACTAGTACAAATCCTCTAGAAATAACTACAGATTTACAAGAAATAGATCATGTCTGTGGAGATTTAATTGATTTTTATGAAAGTCAAGGTGCAGAAGTAATTATTCTGTCTGAATATGGAATTACTCCTGTGAATAAGCCAATTCATATTAACCGCATTTTGAGAGAAAAAGGTTTAATTGCAGTTAGAGAGGAATTAGGCAAAGAACTTTTAGATGCTGGTGCGAGTCGTGCTTTTGCAGTTGCAGACCATCAGATTGCCCATGTTTATATTAATGATTCTGAATGTTTTTCCCAAGTTCGCGAAATCCTAGAAAATACTGAGGGAATTAAAATAGTTTTAGATGCAGAAGGAAAGCAAAAATATCATTTAGACCATCGTCGGTCTGGGGAATTAGTAGTAATTGCCGATAGTAATACTTGGTTTACTTATTATTATTGGCTTGATGATAATTGTGCCCCAGATTTTGCTAGGACTGTTGATATTCACCGGAAACCTGGTTATGATCCAGTGGAATTATTTGTTAACCCACAGCTCAAGTTTCCCAAGTTAAAAATAGGTTTAACTTTGTTGAAAAAAATGCTTGGTTTTCGTTATTTGTTAGATGTAATTCCTTTGGATGCTACTTTAGTAAAAGGTTCCCATGGAGGATTTTTTACCACTGTTGAAGAAAGTCCTTTATTAATTACGAAAAAAGCTGATTTAATTCCAAAGGAAACGATTGAACCTACAGAAGTTTTCCAAATTATTTTGAGTCATCTTAAACAAGCATAAGTAATCAAGGATTAATACAATATATATACAGGAATTGTGTATTTAAAGACCTTATATAATCAGCTTTATTTTCTAATCTTACCTTTTGCAAGAGTCAGTTTGCGAAATGCTGTAAATCAAGTTTGCTTAAGATATAGCAATATGAAATGATTCGTGAAAAACATGAGATTATAAAAAAGGTGGCTGCTGAGTTTTAGTTGAGGATGTAGGAGCCACTAGCCTATGCTAATAGGTCAAATTTTTTCTGGTAAAGTTATGAATTTTTTAGAAAATAGTACAGAATCAACTCTTCTAGAGCTACAACACTTTATTAAAAGTAATCCGGAGCCAGGACTATTTCATTCTCAACTTTGCCATTTTATATATTTACGAGAATACCTTATTGCCAGCTTTAGACAACGCATCTTTAGCTATCTGTAAAGCCAGTAAATTCATTGCCAAAATCTAGAATGAAATGACCCTGA
>JASJEE010000261.1 GCA_030064835.1 Microcoleaceae cyanobacterium MO_207.B10
CCTACACCCAAGATTGATAATATTTCTAGCAAACATTTATGGATTTGGTATAATACAGACTTTCGATATGAAACCCCTACTCTCTTCCCATATTAAAATCCTTTATTAAAATCCTTGCTTTCTCCTAACTTATGAACGCCTCCGCGGGGACAAGCTTCAAACTTCTGACTTGGCTGATTATAGGATAATTAATTATGCGGATTCTATATTAACCCCTGGAGCAAAGACAAAGAATTAAGAGAGTATTATTCACAGCACTTTTTAGGATTATCCAGGTACAGTTGAATATTAATCGCCGTTATTTCTTGTCTGAAGTTTTAAAACTTTGTACCTCGTCAACTTCAAAATTGCTGTAATTATCTCCACGCAGCTACCAGAATTTCCAATAACAAATATAATATATTAAAATCACAAATATAATTCAATCAATCCCTATGTCCAACCAACACAAAATAAGTTCTTTATCTAATATTGATTATATCTTGGCTTCCCTCCAACAACTAATAGAAATAGTAGCAAAATTACGTTCTCCTGATGGTGGTTGTCCGTGGGATTTAGCCCAAACACCAGAAACGTTAACTCCTTATATTGTTGAAGAAGCTTATGAAGTTGTTGATGCTATTAAAAGTGGAAATAAAATAGAAATTATTGATGAATTAGGAGATTTATTGTTACAGGTAGTTTTGCAAGCACAAATAGCTAGTGAAGTTAATGATTTTACTTTGGCAGAAGTGGCGGAGAATATTAGCAAAAAAATGATCAGAAGACATCCTCATGTTTTTGGTAATATTCAAGTAAATAGCACAGAAGAAGTTAAACAAAATTGGGAACAAATTAAAGCAGCAGAAAAAGGAGAAACTACAAATTTACTCAGTATGAAACTAAGCCGATATGCTCGACAGTTACCTCCTCTATTGGCAGCAATGAAAATTTCTAAAAAAGCTGCTGCTGTCGGTTTTGAGTGGGAAAATGTTGAGGGAGTTTGGAATAAATTTTACGAAGAAGTAGGAGAGTTTGAAGAGGCTTTAAAATCTGAATATAAGGAACATCAAGAGTCAGAGTTGGGAGATATTTTATTTGTTTTGGTAAATTTAGCGCGGTGGTATGATTTAAACCCGGAACAAGCATTACAGGGAACTAATCATCGATTTTTAAAAAGGTTTGCTTTGGTGGAATCTGTTTGCGATCGCCCTCTTTCTGAATATACTTTGGCAGAGTTTGAGGAAATGTGGCAAAAGGCAAAATTACAACTGGCGCAAGCCAATAAAAATGTTTAATTAATTATGTAATTAGTTAATACTGACGGGGGAAATTTTTATGGTTTAGTAATCATTCAGTTAAAAGAATAGCAATTAATATTCCGACTGAAATTAATCTGAAAATTTTGCACACAGCATTTGTTGAGTTAGCAAAATTTAACTGAGATTTACAGTTATCAAGAAAGCTCACAGAAGAATTAATAATGATGCTACCTACCGGAAGTGATAAGGGAAACTAATTTGTAAGCATTCGGGAGGAAATGCTGACGTTTTTTTGTACCTTTTGTACCTTTCTACTTAAATATATAATTACGAATAGAATGGAGGGAAACAAGCTCAATAGTTTGAAGGATTTAAAGATATTTTCTATCCTCAAAATTATTGATACCTATTTACTTAATACCTATGAATTAAATGAAGATAAAATAAATTACAATTTCTCATAGTTTTGGATTTTTAATTACTCTTAAAATTACTATGCCCTCTAATTTTTTCAACAAAAACACTACTAATATAACTGCTAATCAGCTAGTTAATCAGATTTCTCGCGTCTTAATTATTGCCTATAAAGAATCTACAGAAAAACTAGAACAATTCTTTACTAAAGCTGGTTTTGAATGTGAAGTTATCAGACAAGAAGACAAACCAGAATATAAAGAATTATCCCGCTGTTACCTGTGCCTAATTAATCATAAACGTGCTTGGGAGAAAGCAACCCTGGAAAATCAACCCACTTTAATTGTTGAGGCAGATTTTGTTCCGGTAAAAGAATTTTCTCAACTACCTTTACCATTTTCTCCGAGTCAAAATAATGTGGGAATTGCTTGGTTATATACTTGTGCTGCTCAGGTTTATAGTGTGTCAGACTTGGGCTATGCTGAAGGATTTTCTACTTCGATGGTGGCTTATATTATTAATTCTAAAAGCGTTCAATATTTAATTGAATTTGCAGAAGAAATTCAAGGCAAACAAGCAGGAGATATTTACTCTACTTGGGATTCAAATATTGACTCTTTGCTTCGGGGTAAAAAACTAAAAAATTATATTCCATTCCGCAATTATGGAGAACATGGAGGTTTACCAAATCCCGAACATTTTAAACATGGATTAAGCAAGACTCATAGAGCAGATGTTTTGTATGGAAAATTGGCTTTTTATCCTTTATACACAACTGTAGAAAATTTGTTTTTCGCAAGGTTAAAAGCACGGATAAAAGGTATAGGACGTTTGGCAACTGGGCGGTTTTTACGGATGGCTGTGCTTCAAGGTTCTAGTACACCTTATAAATTAATTGGTTTTGCTATTAAAAGACAGTTATAATTATCCGAATATAGAAATTGAATTATTGTTGGAATATTAGATATTGATGTCTGGATAATGATAGATATCCCTCTTCTGTCACTCTCCGAGTTAAACAAATAAGAAATAACTGGATTAACTAGAAGAATAAAATGGTTGGTATTGATATATCAAACTAATTAGATGATTGCATCCAAGTAATAACTTAGAATTAGGAAATACCTCGCTCCCAGGGAAAAATTCACCACAATATCAGAAGTGGTTGAACAACTAAACGAAGATTATTTAAAGTATTCTTCCATCCACTACCACAATCCCTTTGTTGGTGGAAAGAAACATCAATAGAATTATCTTTTTTCTCGACTTTAATTGTTTGTTGCTGGTTAATAAATAAAAAAGCTTGAGAATTTAAGCTGACAATTGTATGAACAGAAAAAATTATTTCTCACCACTTATGAATATCTTTAAATTTCGTAAATCGATAATCTATGCATCCTAATTATTGCTTGCATTGTCGAAATCCATACTCTACCCATGTTCTTATTTCCTGTCTACTTGCTGATGGTAATTTGCAAATCAAGATAGTTTCTATTAATTTTAGAAATTTTTCTTGTGCTTTTTGGTCTTCTGTTTTATCACTAATTTGCTCAATTAATGAGTGAGCTAATTTCACATCTAGTTCCTACCCGTTCTTTAAAAAATAAACTATCTCTGATAATATTAGAACCAACATCTAAGAAAAAATCTCCTGGATGAATAAACTTTTGGAAAAATAGTTGAGCCAACTAAAATATTTGAAGTCAGATAGCTATGGGAGATAATAGAATTGTTTCGGGCTAAAAGATGAGATTCAAAGACTACTAGAAACAACCATGATTATTTGTAGCAAACATTTATCAATTTGGTATAACAGCTATTTTTAAATTATCCGAACAAGACGTACCTTTTTGTAGCATTCCCCCGCCTCCGCGAGGGCATGACTTTTTTCAAATTGGTGTTATTCCTATTCACAATATTTGGCTAGTGAAAGCCTGATTATGCCAAACCTTCTCTCAGACTTCTGTAATACTACAGATAGGAATTTTTCCCTGAATATCAATCACCTTTTTTAAGTACCTAAGCAAAATTAATTACACATTAGTATTTTACTAATTGGTTCTCAGACAAAGCTTAGACAAATTTTAAATAGGTAAATAATTTTGCATACTCAAGACTAACAAGCTTCTGCAATATCTAAATGATTTTATTCAGAAAAAACCCTTCCTAATTCCTGATATATTCGCCACTGATTAGATTTTTTTTAATTGGGCATTGAATAGGTGGAGATAACGCTATTTAGATTCCCTTTTTTTTGCCTGGAGACTTTCCAAAACTTGAACAGCTCCAGATAAATCAGGTTTAAGTTCAATAGCTTTTTCTAGAGAAGATATTGCCTGGTCATCTAATCCCAAATTAGCCAAAGCTTGACCCAAATGATAATGTACAACACCTGAATTTGGATGAAGTTCTATTGCCTTTTGATAAGCCGAAACAGCCTCATCCCATCTTTTAAAACTTGCTAAAGCATATCCTAATTTATGATGAAGATCAGCAGCATTAGGATTTAGACTTACCACCCGACGATAAGCAGAAATAGCCTCATCAATAAACCCCTGTTGTTCCATCATTTCTGCTAATTTTAAATGAGACTCAATCACAGTTTTATTCTGTTCTTGTCTTCTGGCTAATGCTGCTTGTAAATGCTGATTAAATTTGGAATTATCTGGCTGAATTTCTACAGCCTTCTGATAATAATTTATTGCTTCTTCCCACTTTTGCATTTCTGTTAAACTTTCTCCTAGCTGGTCATAAACCACTGCCGATTTAGGATTAATCCTGAGAACTTCGTAATATTCAGCCACTGCTTCTTCCCATTGCTTTAATTGAGCAAAAGCATAAGCCAACTGATGATGAATTATGGCAGAATTAGGATTAAATTCAATTGCATTTTGATAAGCAGCAACAGCTTCTTCCCAACGTTGAAGTTGTGCTAAAGATGCTCCTAAATGATGATAAATTTCGGCATTTTTGATATTTAGGGAGATAGTTTGTAGACAAGCATCAATAGCATCTTCCCATTTTTGCAACTTAGTTAAACCCAAACCAAGACAATAGTAAGCTGTGGCTAAATCTGGATTTAAAGCAACAGCTTGACGGTAAGAAATAATTGCCTCTTCTACTTGACCGGAATTTTCTAGAACTTTACCTAAACCTAAATAATATTCAGACAAATAAGGATTTATTTCTATAGCTTTGTTAAAAGCCTCTACTGCCGCATCCCACTGTTTCTGACTTGCTAAAGCTTCCCCTAAATATTGATAACTTAAAATTCCCTTGGGGTCGATTTCAAGAGCGCGATGATAAGCTACTATAGCATCATCAAATAATTCTTGTTTTGCCAAAGCTAATCCTAAAGTCTGATAAAATTTCGCAAAATCAGGATTAATTTCAATCGCTTTTTGTAAATAGATAACTGCCTCTTCAAATCTATCAAGTTTAATCAGAATTTCTCCGAGACTAAAATAAGACCAAGGATAATTTGGTTGTAGTTCAGTTGCTCGTTTATAGGTAACTGCTGCTGACTCTAAATCTCCCAATAAATTTAGAGTTTCTGCTAGGTTTTGATAAGCTACTACTGAGTTTGGGTTAAGGTTAATTACTTGGCGGTAAGTATCAGCAGCTTCTGATAAGTTGCCTTGTCTTAATAGTTGGTTAGCAGTCTGTAGATAATTAACGCTAGTTTCTGTTACTATGGTTGACATTTTTGTGAAAAAATTCCTTTATTTGATAGTGAGATTTAAGCGATCGCTACGCTTTTTTATTACAAGTAATCCCTGATTAGACTAGAAGTAAGTCAAAAGTCAAGATTGTTTCAGGTAATCATATCATTATCATGGCTATTTCATTCTCAACTTTTCCATTTTATATATTTACGAGAATACCTTATTGCCAGCTTTAGACAACGCATCTTTAGCTATCTGTAAAGCCAGTAAATTCATTGCCAAAATCTAGAATGAAATAACCCTGTATCATTATTAATTGTAATTAAGGAAGAAGCAACGCTGTAAAACGGACAGCTCTTTGTAATTTCCTGTGGCATAGATTTTATAGCATTTTGATAAATTTTTATTACAAATAGCTAGGGAATTTATTAGGAGTCAGGAGCCACGAGTCAGAATAAATAGCTTCTATACCATTTATTAGTTGATAAACTACCATATTAGTCAAAGGAACATCTCCTATAAAGTATCTTCATACCTCTCCTTATTCGTAACATTATTTTTTCAAAATGCTACTAACACATTACCCCAAGCAATACCTTAATTGCAAAAAAAATATGAGATTTTAATAGCTAGCTTAAAAGAACCAAGAATTAAGCAATAATTCAAACATAAATTAGAGTTATTGGAGTGAGCATAAAAAGCATATTTACTCACAACTAAAACTTGAATAGCAAATTATTTAAAACAGATAAACCAGGCAAAAATCATAGTATTTTTGTTTAATCAAAAAAAAAGGGGAAGGATTGTAAGTATTCAGCTATTAGCGGTTAGCTTTCAGCAATAAAAATGAAATTAAATAGTTAAAGTTAGCTGATGTTTTTGCTTTTACCCAGCCCTTTAATTCTCACACTACCTCAGTCCTAATTTCTCCTCTAAATGCAACAAACTAGGAACGCTGAAAGCTGATAAAGTTTGCGTAGGATTCCATAGGAAACGCTTACAAAGGATTTTATTTGCCCGCCTTAAAAGCAATGGCCCTGGGAAAAAGTCATTTGTCTTGACTGTATTGGCAATAGTTGCTTTTGTGTCCCCGGCCATAACTATATCTGTTCAGAATATAATAGACATCTCCAATAATAAAAAATAAAATCAATTATCCCAAAGAAAACATCAATTATTTCTCCCCGCTCCCTACCCCCTGTTTTCCTGAGATGTCTAATACACAAGGTATACTTACAGCTATCCCAGGCAGTCAAATGTTAACAAATCCCAGACAAACAGTAGCTAAATATAGTCTATTTCAAAGAAAGACAAGCTTTGATAGAAATATTGACAAATGCTAATCAATTGTGGTAACAAAAATGAATATATATTACTGGAGAATGCTCACTTTTCTCAAACTGCTAAATTCGCTAAAATACGGACTATAGCAATCCTATTTAGGTCGTAACATTTTAGTAGTAGTAAAAAATCATAATCTAGAAGCCATGATTTAGAATTTACAAGCATTCCAGATAATATTTATTATTATTAAATTTGTCACAACCAATTTAGGATTGCTATATATTTCCAAAAACTTGTCAACTTTCAGAGCAGATAAAACTAAACTTACCAAACACTTCAGTTATTCGCTAATCACTTAATATTAAACATGGAATCAAAATCAGAATAATCTAATTACTTTTCCCTATTTCCTGATTTTAGTCATTAACTTTAATTTGGTTCGATTACCTAATTAGGGAATTAATTTCCTGATATATTATAATCTTAAATATTAGTCAAAAATATCCTCCAATTCGACATGAGACAAAAAACAGAAAAATCAACTCTAATTATCACAAGTATGCACCGTTCCGGAAGTTATTTAACAGCTTCCATCTTGCAAAGTTCAGGTTTGCATATTGGTCGGAAATTAATGGAGGGAACAGAATATAATCCCCAAGGATATTTGGAAAATTTAGACTTCTATGAATTTCACAAACAAATATTACAATCCCAAGCCATAGATGGCGATGGTTGGACTCTCCAAGAACAAATAGATATAGAAGAAAACTTTCAAGAAAAAGCTCAAGAAATAATTGAAAAAAATTCTATAAGTGGGAATTGGGGATGGAAAGAACCACGCACTACATTGTTCCTAGATTTTTGGGCAGACCTCCTACCAAATGCCAAATTTTTATTAATATATCGTTGCCCATGGGAAGTAGTTGATTCTCTGTATCGTCGCCAAGATAAAATCTTCCAAATTCAACCAGAATTAGCAGTCAAATCTTGGTTACATTACAATCAAAAAATCATTGACTTTTATAATCATGCTGCCAACCGTTGCCTGTTAACAAATATTCAGACAATCATCAACAACCAACAAGCATATATAGAAGTAATTAATCAAAAATTCAAGACAAACTTTAATGCTCCAGCAGTAAATATTTACGACCCATCATTATTTAATAATCGAGCCTCAACAGCAGGTCAAAGACCAACAATAATCGATTATTACTTTCCTGAAGCTATAGAAATGTATCAGGAATTAGAAGCAAGAGCATGGCAAGCATCCGATGAAATACCAGACTTTTCTTGGCAAGAAAAAATCAAATCATCTCCCTATAGAGTTTGGGCGTTTCAAGACTGGATGAATTTATCTACCGCAGAAAGTCAAAATAAAATTCTATTAGCAGAACTAGAAAAATATAAAACTCAATATCAACAAAGTCAGTTAGAACTAACACAAACAAAATCCCAGTTAACACAAACAAGAGATGAGTTAGAAAAATATGTGACTCACCTTGATGTGACAGAAACAGTATTATTAGAATCTCAAAAACAACTTCAAGTCACAGAAACAGTCTTAGAAAAAACTCAGAGTCAACTTAAACAAATTCAACATATTCAAACGAGATTTGACCAAACAGAAAAGGAACTAGCAACAGCAAAATCTCAGCTACATGAAACTCAAACACAACTGACACAATGTCAATCAAAATTACAACAGTTTGAAACAAGACAAGAATATCAAACTGAGACAAAACTTGTACAAAATCAGTTACAACTACATCAAACCCAAGCAGAATTAGAACAATCTATATATAAACTCCAACAAACAGAATCAGTATTACAACAATCTCAGTCTCAGCTAGAAACAACCGAAATATTATTAGAAAAATCTCAGTCCCAACATCAACAAACTCAAGCAGAATTAGGACAAACAAAACATAATCTATATGAAACTAAAGAAGAACTAAGAATATACCAACATCAGCTACACAAAACTCAAGAAGCGTGGGAAAATTCCCAGTGTCAACTAACAGCAACTGAGGCTAAGTTAACACAATTAGAAAATACCTACTCTGAACTGCAAAAAACTCAGTCAGAATTAGGAGTAACAAAACAGAGCTTATATGAAACAGAAAGCAAGTTAGGAATTTATCAAACTCAACTACACCAAATTCAGGAGGAGTGGGAAAATTCCCATTCACAACTAACAGCAACCAAGGCTATATTAACAGAATCTAATTCTCAGCGTCAAACTTTTCAAACTGAGTTAGAAAAGTCGATAGTTGAGTTAAAAAAAATTAATCAAGAATTAGACAATACTCAGTCTCAGTTAAATAAAACTCAAACCGAACTTCAGGAAACAAAATCTCAGTTAACTCAAAAAGATACAGCATTACAACAGTCAGAAACAAAACTAAAACAGATTCAAAAAAGAGAGATAGATTGGGAAATATCCAAATCTCAGTTACAAAAAACAAAGCAAGAATTAAAGCGATCGCTACTGCAAAATCAAGAACTTCAAACAGAATTAACAGATACCCACTCACAGCTTCAACAAACAGAAACAAAATTAACAAATACTCACTCACAATTTCAACAAACAGAAACAGAATTAACAGATACCCACTCACAGCTTCAACAAACAGAAACACTATTGCAAAAAATTAACTCTCAAATGCAACAGACAAAAGAATTATTAAAAGAGTTTCAAACTCAGTTGTATCAAACAGATGAAGAGCGAGAAAATTATCAACAGCAACTACAAGAAACTCAGGCAGTTTTGCACGAAACAAAAAGTCTATGGCGTAAAACAGAAATATTATTACAACAGTCCCAATCTCAACAACAAAATACCCAAAAAGAATTAGTACAAACAAAGTATCAACTCACAGGAACTAAGTCAGAATTAGAAAAATTGCAATATCAGCAAGCTATTCTAAGAAACTCAAAATCTGAAGGTCAAACAGAATATAAACTTTTAGTTTGGGAAGCGTGGTATGCTTATCAAAAAGGTAATTTACCTGAAATGAAAGAGAGACTACAAAAGTCTTTGAAATATTCTGAAAGTTCTCGGACAGAAATAGTCATGGAATGGTTAGATAGTTTTGCTAATTTTTATCAGCAAAAAGGTCAAGAATTTGACAGTGAAAATCTGACAAATTCTGAAGAATGGCAAACATTAATGAAGCTGACTATGAGAATTCAGAATAAAGTTTTAGTAGGTAGTAAAAAATAAACTTATAGAGGTTAAATATATAATCAACATAAATCAGACAAAAAATAGAAAAATGTGTGAAAAAAAACTGTAGAGATACAGTAGATTTAATCAAGCGTGAACCACACCTATTGCTGGGAAGATACTCACACGGTAGACATTTTATCGTTAATATTTGTACCTTAATAATGCGCGGAAACTACTGTATTAGATTTAGTTCATTTCGATTCTAATGAATTAAAATAATTGTTGAATTATGTTATAAATAAGCAAAAAAAAAGGCAATAAAATTAATGTATGAGAAATCTAATACCAATTCTCAAAAAAATTGCTAGACTGGAAGTTCCTATTTATAAATACTATTTCTTGGCGGAATTTAATTGTTTACTAAAATTAAGTAAAATATCTGATTATTTTGACCACCTTTAAAGCGTAGCATTACGTTTGATAACTGGTATAAATCCCAGGGTTTGTAGTTAATAATAACAGAATTTTATAGAGTATTTTGTTAATTAACCTCCCTCAAATATAGGTCAACGGTATTACAGGGTCATTTCATTCTAGATTTTGGCAATGAATTTACTGGCTTTACAGATAGCTAAAGATGCGTTGTCTAAAGCTGGCAATAAGGTATTCTCGTAAATATATAAAATGGCAAAGTTGAGAATGAAATAGCCCTG
>JASJEE010000255.1 GCA_030064835.1 Microcoleaceae cyanobacterium MO_207.B10
ATTCCAGGTAGGGGTATGACTCTTCGCCCAAAAGGAAATCGTCATTGCATCAGTGGGATTGGGAGCATTAACAATTTCAATGTAATCCCCTGTTCCCTCAAAGCTGAAACTGGGTTTTAAGTTAATTGAAGCGCCAGTTTCAAAATCACCAGAGGTGTAAACACCACTTGGAACCCTTGCAGCATGAATCTGTCGTGCCCGATCGAGATATTCTCGTAGTACAGCCTCGTCATTGCAATCAACCTTACGACCAGCAATAAGAGATTCTTGCATCAAATCCCAGATCGTTCTAAAAATGTGTTCCTGTAGCTCTTGTTCCCCTTCTACTGTGTTGCTAGGTTGGGAGGGGTAAGTAATACCAAGTTCATCTAAACGGTGAGACATGGCATAATTATTAGCAATAGCAGGAACAACCCGAAAACCTCGTTTAGCACCTATAGCTTCAGGAGGCAAAGACATAGGAGCTCCTTGATTTTGTTCAAAGAGTCTGAGGGTAGAAAGGTAAGACCCTTCACCAATAATTGGATGGCGATAATCAGTTGGATTTGGCTCGTTGATGCGATCCAGTTGACGCACCAAGGGAATAGTCGTATTCATCTTGAACTGCTGGTTGACATTTTCATTACCAACCCGCAGTAGACTAGATAGAAAGACTGAGGAAGCAGCATTGTTTAACATCCCGCCAATAGGTACGAAACCTGCCCACAGACCATCTCCACCATTCAGTGCCACTTCAAGAGCTGATGCGTACATCGTACCACTATTGTCATGTAAATGAACGAGTATCTTCTTATCGGGAGCCATACTCCGAACAAATTTGGTGAGTTCCCCAACTTGGAAATGGAAACTTGTGCCGAGTTGGTCTTCAAAAAGAATTCCATCAATGTGAGGATGGCTTCCAAGATACTTGATCACCCGAACATAAATATCTTGATTCCGATAAAATGCCTCAAAGGTATCGTAGATATTGATATAGATTCTGCCGTTCTTGTCACTGTGTTCAATCCCTCGGTCTTTCCAAGCTTGACGAATCCACTCAATGGAGAGATCGAATTTTGTGAGTGTTTCCTCCGCTGTTGCTTGATCGGCTTTGGATATGGAGAACTCAAATAATACGTTTGGAGCTAAGACAGCAGCCTTTTTTAGAATAATGCTGGCATTTTGATCCAGATCGATTACACCGTCATTGAATTCCCCTAACACTGAAAAAGCGAAGCATCCATCTTTTTCCTCGTCAGTAAGTTGTCTACAGAACTGCTCATCTACTGTGTCCCAGGCTTCAAAATCCCCAAGTACAATGTCTTGGAATCCAAACTCGCGAATTAATTTGAAGATGTCTATCTTATCTGAAAGACGATGAGACCATTGGGAATAAGCTGTGGGTTCTCGGATGGATACATCAAGGATGGAAGGTTGGAAGTCCCTCAATTTTTGTACTTTTGCCTCAATAGTTGAATTGGCTTCCTTAAGGGCATTGCCTTCCTTTCCATTGTTGTCAAAAGGCGGTAATTTGGTACTCATTCTTAATCTTTTTCCTATCTATATAATTTAGTTATTGAGCAAGATATTGTATATCTAAGTATAGCTTTCATCCTGTCACTTTTCACCTACTTTTTTTAGTGGTTGTAAATCTAATACTACATTCCTGAAAATTTAAGGTTATGTAACGTTTGTCAAGTTTGTAGTTACAAAAATTTATAAAGTTAGGACTTACGCCGAACCACGATATCTAGTAGGGGCTAACGGCCTGTTAGACCCTACAAATCAAGATGCCCGCACTACAATAATTTCACAATTCGCTCCTTGTACTTCATTGGTCCGAAATACACTAGATATCTGGTGAAAAAGATATATACTTTTTTTCAGAGTAGGGAATAGGGAACAGGGAACAGGGAAAAAGTAATATATTTTCAGGAAAAAAAAGCGATAAATGATTTTGCGAGGAACTTTTGCAACTATAGATAATGCTAAATAAAGGGCAATTTTATTTTATGGAGATGTCTACTTTCAAGAATTTAGAATTTAGAATTTAGAATTACCTCTCCTTGAAAAGAAGAGGATTGACTAACAGGAAAATTTTTATTGATTATCCCCTTAAAAGGGGAGGCTTTAAACCACAATATTTCGGTAAATTAAATCTCATTATTCCAAGAAATAGAATTAGTTGGGGGTAATCCCCAGCTATTATTATCTCCTGTTGTTTCATTATCCAAAGTATTAACAACTTTCTGATAAATTTCCTCTGCTTGTTCAGGAGAATTACCAATACTTGTTAAGCCTAATTTGCCAAATTGTGACAAACAACCCATCATGTGAAATAACGTTCCAGTCTCAGTACCACTATCAAAATGTAATCTATTCAAAGCAATAATATCCATTAAATCATTAGGCAATAAACCCCGATAAAAACTTTTTTGTAAATTATCCGTAGCTTTATAAAATTTTGCCCGCCCCTGCTGACTATAAAATAAACCAGTGTCAAGATCGTAACTTCCATTTGTTAATAACTTTAATGTCATAAATGGATGAGTTGTACCACTCCGACGTAAGTTAATTTCAATCGCAAATAAATCCCATTTTGGCGATTCATTTGTACCCCGATTTACAGCAATAAAATCTACGCCAAACTTATCTAAAGCACCTTTTTCAGCTAAATTTTTTCCTACTTTTATACCTAAATCTTGTAAATTTAATCGGTAAGCTTCATCAGCAGGAAAACTACAACCGATAAAAATTTGCCCATCAGGTCCCCCCAAAATTTGGTCATGGGTGGAGATAATTTCAATTTCACCTTGAGGCGTAATTCGACATTGCACACTTGGCGATCGCTTCACCTCTCCTTCTATAAAAGCTTCTGCAATTGCACCTAACTCAAAAATGCGGTCACTAAAATTTTCCCAAGTTTCATCAGGAGACTGAAACCGCAGTCTGGCAAAACTATTAAGTATAGCCTTCACCCTCTCACTCTTCCCTACTTTTTGTAGTGGTTGTAAATCTAATAGCGCATTACCTTCCCCCGAAAAACCCTCATTCAACTTAATCACTATTCGTTGGAGGTGAGGTTGTCGTTCCCATAACTGCGCTGTTACTAATGCCAAATCATCAATATTCCAAACTAACTTACTACCATCAGGATGAGGAATATTGCATTCAGCAAATATTTGCCTACTGCCACCTTTTGTACCCCAATAACTTAAATCTGGGTCTGTTCCCAACAGAGGAATCTCTAACTGCACAGACAACTCTCGTTCAAGTGGGGTACAGTTATAGCAAACCATGTAAGATTTTTCCCGACGCAACGCTTGTCGAATCCGCTCAATGAGACGAGGACGTTCTAAAATTTTCTCAGTTAGAGGTTTCGCAGAAGAGTCATAAGTGGCAAATAGAAGCAAGCGCTCGCGAGCGTGGGAAAAGGGAATTCCAGGTAAAAGTTGTAGGTAATAGTCAATAATGCTGGGATGGAGTGGTTCAGAAGTAACATAAATTAATCGGGTGCGGGGATTGCGCAGACGTATTAAGGAAAATAGATGTCGTTCTTCGTAGTTCGTTCTACCCTGTACTTTTCGTAACTCCCGTTGGTCTAGGGTAAGAGAAGGAATAACCAAAATGTCCGAGTCACCCCGGTCACATAAATCTATATTTTGCCAGCGATCGCGCAAGTGAGTTTGTAGTTCTCGAAACAATAATCCTTGTTCTGACTCTACAATATTTAATTTTGTCATAGTGTTAATTATCCTATAATTTTATCTAACTATTTTAACCTCATAGTGGCTACAATTTTATTCAACAATTTTCTTCATAAACTCTAGACCAGCAAAATCAGACAATGTTTTTTGATCATGTAGTTCCAAACACAACAGTCTGATCGCGTCCATGGTTTTTAGCTTCATAAAGTGCTGCATCACCAGCTCTAATTATCTCATTAATTGTATTTCCATGCTGAGGATAACAGGTAACACCCAAAGAAGACGTGATCTGAGGTAAAATAGTGTTGCGATAACGCAAATGCAATTGTTTAATTGCCAAACGAATTTCTTCAGCTCGTTTGTGAGTTTCCTTCAGCGAGGCACCAGGCAAAATCAATGTCAACTCCTCTCCGCCATAACGACAAGCAACATCAGACTTACGCACCGCATTGAGCAAAGTTTTTCCTACCTGCTTAAGTACCAAATCTCCGGCATCATGGCCAAAGGTATCGTTAAACCGTTTAAAGTGATCAATATCCATCATAATAACCCCCACAGAATCTTGACTTCTCTGAGCCCGATGAATTTCCTGCTCCAAAAATTCCTCCAAATAACGACGATTATATAAACCCGTTAAAGGATCTCGAATACTTTGATTTTTCAGAGTTTCTCGTAATTCCAAATTAGCCAGTGCTAATGCTAAATTCTCTGCAACAGTGCCAGCTAGTTGCTGCTTTGCTTCGCTCAAACCCTCTGGTGTCATTGCAGTTAACTGTAGCAACCCCAGTATACCTCCATATGCCATCATCGGAATACATAAAGATTTTGCTGGAGGGTTGTCAGCTTTTATGTGTTGACATAGTAAACTAGGGGAATTTGCCTCTACCAAATGAATCTGTCCTCGCCTTAATGCCCAACATTGTGATCTGTCAAAAATTGGCAAATTCAAAGATTTACCCCAACTTGCCACCATTGCCAATAAATCATCTGAATCTGTCATTCTAAAGATAGCCCCGCTACAATCAGGAAATATGGGTTTCAGTAGGTCTCCCAACATTTTGTGAGCTTCTTCTGCTGAAGCACAAACTTGCAAAAATGCGTTCATTTCCCTCAAAAGGATCATCTCTTGATGACGTAATTCCAATTCATTTATCCATAGCTGCAACTCTTCCTGATTTTTTCTAGTCTCACTAATATCAATACAAGAGCCAATATAACCTGCAAATTCACCGTTGGAAGTAAACCGAGGTATTCCTGTATCCAATAACCATCGATATTCCCCATCAGCTCGGCGCAAACGATATTCCATCTGAAAGTTTTGATGCGTATTAAAAGCATTGATATAGGTATTCAAACAGTAATCTAAATCCTCTGGATGCACTCCCTTTATCCAACCATCACCTAATTCTTCCTCCAGAGTACGCCCCGTAAATTTTAACCACACCTGGTTAAAGTAATTACACTTGCCATCAACTCCCGAAACCCAAATCAGTACAGGAGCGCTATCTGCCATGGATCTAAATCTTTCTTCACTTTCTCGCAAAGCTGATTCAGTCCGTTTACGATTTGTGATATCTTGAACTGTACCAAATAATTTGATAACTTGACCTTGTTTGTTAACTACTGGTTGCCCTTTGGTAAAAATATAGCGTTTTTGACCATTTATTGCTAGGATTTTCGCTTCGATACTGTAGGGTTCTGCTTTTTGAATGGATTTTTGTATGAGTTTGTCTAGGTATTGAGCATCTTCAGGATAATACCATTCTAACATTTCGACATAAGTAAAAGGCTGTCCTACTGGCAAACCAAATATATGAAATAGTTCATCTGACCAAGTAATTTTTCCTGTGAGAATATCATATTCCCAATTACCCAGATGAGCAAGTTCTTCTGCCTTTTTGAATAAATTCTGATTTTCTCGGAGTGCTGATTCAGTTTCTTTACGATCATTGATATCTTGAATCACACCCATATAATATTGCACTTTGGCTGTAACATTCTGAATCATAGAACCGCTAATATTTACCCAAACTATAGAGCCATCTTGGCAAATATAACGTTGATCGAGTGAGAATGATTTAATTTGACCTGCCCAAATTTTTTTCACCTGTTTTGTATAAGCTGGGAAATCATCTGGATGGATAATATCTTCAAGTTTTTTCTGTCGCAATTCTGCCTTTGAATATTTCACTAACTCGATAAATTTTTCGTTAAATAGCACTAAGTCTCCTGTCGCAGTTGCTTGAATAATACCCACACCCGCTTGATTAAAAATACTCCGGAAGCGCTCTTCACTTTCTCGCAGAGATACTTCCATTTGTTTGGAAACGCTAATGTCTCTATTACTAACTCGTCTTCCTAACCAACTTCCATCTTCTCCATAAACTGACTGACAGCGATGATCTATCCATTTAGTTTCACCTCGACGATTAATGATCCGAAAGTCCATTGAGAAGACTTCATCTTTCTCAAAATTGTCTTCAAAATATTGTTTTACCATCTCCCTATCTTTGGGGTGAACTATACTTTTAAATAATTTAGTGTTTTGGATAAATTCATTGGGAGTATAACCGGTAATTCGTTCACAGGATGGGGAAACATAGATGAATTTACGCTCTGGACTCAGCCAATATTCCCAATCATAAGTAAAATCAGCAACAGTACGAAATCTTTCTTCATTTTTTTTCAATGTTTCTCCCACTTGTTTGCGTTCGGTGATATCGCGAGCAACGCCATAAATTAAACGTTGTTTAGCAAACGGTGTACAATTCCACACTAACCAACGATAACTGCCATTTTTGCACCGATAGCGATTTTCAAAATCAAGGGCTTTTTTACCTTGGCCAATTTCATCTGCTGCTGCTTGGGTAGCTTCGCGATCGTCTGGATGAACAAAATGCAGGAAAGGTTCGGATAATAATTCTTCTTGAGTATAGCCTAGAGTTTTTTCCCAAGCTGGATTTAATCTCACAAAGTAACCATCAAAGTTAGCAATACAGAGCATATCTATGGAAAGGTCAAAGAAGCGATCGCGTTCTATTTGTGCTGCTACCGTTTCTGTAATATCTTTTTGCACCCCTACATAGTGGGTTAATTTTCCGTTTTCATCCCTAATAGGAGAAATTGTTAGTTCATTCCAAAAAACCGTATGATCTTTGCGATGATTTTTGAGGGTGACATAACAATGAGTTTCTGCTTTTATAGCTGCTCGTAACCATTCTAAAGCAGGTTGTCCGGTATCTTTTCCTTGTAGAAATCTAGGGTTTTTACCAATAACTTCTGCCACATTGTAACCAGTAATTTTTTCAAATCCGGGATTAACATAAACAATCGGATTATTTGCCTTAGTTGCATCTGTAATCAGAATCCCATTGCTGCTAGAAAAAATTGCTTTTTCTAATAACTTGAGTCTAGTTTCTTGCTCTCGCTTTGCAGTAATATCCTGAATCACTACCGCAAAGCCCTCTAGTTGATTTGTGGATTGATTAGCAAAAGATTTTATATTAGTAAAAATTAAAATTTGTTGGCCATCCCGGTGAATCCAGTAACTATCTCCTTCATATTTTCCAGTTTTAGTCGCTATTTCTAAATCCTTCTGCGGTTGTTTTTTCTCAATGCTTGCTGGTGAGAATAAATAAGAAAAATGCTTACCAATAATGTCTGATTCTGCATATCCACTAATTTTTTTTGCCCCTTGGTTCCAAGTAAAAATATACCCTTTATGGTCGAGCATAAATATGCCATAATCTATCACATATTCTAGAATTAAGCAGGAGTTTTCTGTGATTTTTCTTTCACAGATAGTATGATCATTGTCTATTAATTCTATATTTTGAGGCTTGTTTTTTATTTGAAGTTGTTTTTTTAACTTCAGTACATCTAATTCTTTTGCTTGGCGTGCTAGAGTTTCTTTGCGAATATTTTTGACCAATAAGGCTTGTTGAATGGCGATAGACAAGTTAGTAGATAGTTGTTGAAAAAAATTAATTTTAACAGTTTGAAAACTTCTAGAATTTGAACAATTGTGAGCCATCAATAATCCCCAGGGCCAGGGAAAAACATTATTCAGTTTCCTATTAGATTTTAAACCAATTAATTTTTGATTTTTTCCTTTAATATCAAGTAATATCGGTACAACTAAACTGGCTTTGACTTGTAAATTAGCCAACATTTCTTTATGGTAAGAAGTTAAGTTAGCAGTATCTATATCAGTCAAAAAATCTATTTTTCCTTGTTGATAATATTCAATCCAGTTTTCCTGAACACATGGGTATGTAAATGTTCTTCCTAAAATCGACCACTCAGGTATTTCTACTGACTCAGAGATAACTTTTCCACTGCCATCTGAGTTGAATTGATAAATAATTACTCGGTCATTTTTGAGTAATTGACGTAATTCTGTAACTGTTGTCTTAAAAATTTTGTCTAAATCTGAATATTGGCTAATTTTTAATGCTAATGATGCCAACACATTTTGCTGTTTTTCTGTCTGATTTACGGGTATTATTGGTTGTTGCATCTGTATTTCTTGGTTCAAATTCAGACACTCAACTAGTTTTTCTTTCTCATGTTTTAGTTGTTGTATTTCTTGCCTAAGTGTTTTAACGGTATTTTCAAGGTTTGTTTGATTGGTTAGATTATCCATTTTTTTTCTGGCCAAGATTGTCTTGATATTTGTTTTAATACTTTTTAACTTTTATGTATTTTTTTTAAAATAAATCAAATAAATTATGGTACAATTATGATAACAATAACCAGGTCAATATTTTAATTCCAAATCAAAAACTGAAATTGTTTACTACTTTGGGTAGAAAATTTACCATAAAAAATCCTTTAATCATTCGAGAGATGTGAGCCATGTTGCCTAATGGCTTCTTTGGCTCAACGAATCGCACTCAGCAAGCCCTAAGTAGCGCTCTGCTGCTGACAAATATTCACACGGGAAAGAAAAACCAAATATGAACCTGTGAGTTCCCAAAAGCGACCCACACCCCCCGCACTGGGAAGTTGACCAACAGGCGCATCTAAGTCATAAATCAGGCGATCGCTAGATAGCCACACATCATCTTCAAACCATCCCACCCTTTGACCAAACTGCCTCCAAATAGCTTGAGTATCATTACTACTTTGTGCCAAACTAGTATAAATTTGCATCTGTACGCTGAAGCCAAAACGACCATTTGAAGCCCTCACCCACAAAGAGTTGATAGTATTCAAGTCAGCACAAGGCATACTTTCTAAATCTTCCGAACGCAACCAACCTTCCCATTCCCGGTCTGCAGCTTTCAACATTACAGTCTTAGTTTCGCGATCGGCATCTTGCCATTTTGCTGCTGCCAATAACTCTTGTAATTTAGTATAATCTATTCCTCGTTCAGAATTTAAACCCTCTGCAATAGTGGGCAGTTGAGTAGGTAAGCTTTGGAGAAGCGGTTGTGAGGTTTTCATCAGAATAACCATAGTCTGACTCTCTGACTGGGTTGATAGAGAATCTAACTCTCTCAATACTTCTGTTGCTGACTGATAACGTTGACGAAAATCATAGCGTACCATCTTGTCTAAAATATTGCCCAACTCTAAACTGACCTGAGCGTGTTCGCGCCAAACAATTTCATAAGTATGAGGTGCTTCAGGTAAATACTTTACTGCTAATCCAGTCAATGCTTCAATACCAATAATTCCTACTGCATAAATATCACTACAAAATCGAGGCTTTCCAGCTAACTGTTCATTTGGCATATAACCAGGAGAACCAATAGCAATTGTATAACTATTTTGAGTAGGTGAATTAATAATTTGAGTCGTAATTTGTTTAACTGCACCAAAATCAATTAAAACAAGTTTTCCATCTTGGTCACGACGAATTAAATTAGTAGGTTTAATATCACGATGAATTACATTTTGCTGATGTACAAACACTAATATCTCTAAAATTTCTCTTAATAATTTCAGAACCTGTTCTTCAGTTAATTTATTACTAGGTAATAATTCCTGAGTCAGAGACTCTCCCTGAATAAATTCTTCAACCAAATAAAATTCTTTTTTCTCTTCAAAATTAGCTAATAGTTGTGGAATTTGACCATGGCAACCCAACCGATATAGAACTTCTGCTTCCTGAGTAAACAAGCGCCTTGCTATAGGTAAATAACTAGAACTAGCATGATTAAGTTTTAGTTGTTTGACCACACAATTAGGATTACCTGGCAGATGTTTATCTGCTGCTAAAAAAGTGTTACTAAAACCACCACTGGCTAAATATTTAACTACTTCGTAGCGTCCACCAAAGATTTTTTCCATCATTATTGTTTTGATTAAATCTAGATAT
The DNA here is from genome assembly GCA_030064835.1 of Microcoleaceae cyanobacterium MO_207.B10. Lineage (GTDB taxonomy): Bacteria > Cyanobacteriota > Cyanobacteriia > Cyanobacteriales > Microcoleaceae > JASJEE01. Next base: position 10,012 of record JASJEE010000255.1, read on the forward strand.
GTAGCAAAAATTTAGGAATGAGGATTTTATGATCTACAGAATTGAAATTACCTAAGCTTCATACCATCTGAGTTCTTAAAAAAAGTTCTAGACTTGTATTTAATACTCATTCCTTACCTAAAATTTCCAGTGTATTTATTGCTGACTCTGCTGATAGCGTTTATCAAGCTCGTGAGGTACAGTTATCTTTATTGTATTTTAATTCCTTGTTCCCTAAAACCAACGAATGAGAGTATCTTACCAGTATTAAGAATTGCTATAGAAACAAATAATTTTCACCTAACACCTAATACCAATTTGATAAATGTTTGCTACAAATACTTAGGGAATTTTTAGGAGTCAGTAGGGGCGATTTCCTTTCCTGCGGAATGCTGCGCAAACGGAATACTTTCCTTCGGAA
>JASJEE010000256.1 GCA_030064835.1 Microcoleaceae cyanobacterium MO_207.B10
CTGTGGTTAGCCCACTGCAAATGGGATAAATCCACATTTGCTTTAAGCCTGTCAACAGACTTCTAGTCTCCTCGGCATAGACAAAAATCTAGCTGTGAGCTTACTTTCAGAGTGGTTTTACTCAAGATGTGGGAGCAATCTTCTCGCTTCTCTAGTTGCCTGCTTGCTTTCAGCCGTCGTAGGAAATCAAGTCCCCGTCTCCTGGGAGCCTGAATTTCACCGCCAAGTGCGGTCATGTCATGGCGAAAAACCTTGTTCCTTATTCCTCTAGTATACCAGACTTTTACTCCGGGTTAAAACCCGCGTGTCGTTATTCAACCAGGGGATGAATCTTCCGGGAACTTTCCTCCCGTTATTTTTTAGGTTTAAGCTTCTCCAGATGATTTACTAGTTACCAGTGGAGTATAGCGAGCCTCACATTCTTCATAAGTGGGTGGTTTTGTTGCTTTTTCAGTAATAAGACGAGCGCCACCTTGACCAGTAAAGTAGCTCCAAGCCCACTGAATCATTACAATCAGTTGGTTATCAAATTCAATCATATAGTAGATGTGAATAAATAACCAAGCAAACCAAGCTAGAGGACCAGAAAAACGAATGGCTTTGTACTGTACAACTGCTTGGTGACGACCAATAACCGCCAAACTACCATAGTCAATATAGTGGAATGGTTTTAAGGTTTGACCTTTCAACCGCTTTCTAATTAGCTTCGCGACATAAAATCCTTCCTGCATTGCTGCTGGTGCAACTCCAGGTACTGGGGAGTCTCCTTGATGGGAGAAGTTTGCTAAATCTCCAATCACAAAAATGTCAGGATAACTTGGTATCGTCAGGTCTTCATTAACAGTAACACGACCTGCACGGTCTAATTCTGCTCCTGTGCGATTAGATATTGCTTGAGAAACTGCTGATGCTTTGACTCCTGCTCCCCACAATATTGTATGAGCCGGAATGTCTTGAGTTGTACCTTCAGAACTAACGGTGACTACATCGTTCTCTATATTAGTCACCCGTGTTTTGGTCATCACTGTGACGCCCAACTTCTCCAGCTCTATTCTTGCTTTCTCTGACAAAGCAGGTTTGAAAGAAGGTAAAATTCTCTCTCCGCTTTGGATCAGGTGAATTTGAGCTTCAGTTGTATTAATGGAACGATATTCTTCTTTTAATTTAGTGTGAGCTAATTCTGCTAAAGCACCTGCTAATTCAACACCTGTTGGACCTGCGCCAACTATCGCAAAGGTTAAGAGTGCTTTCCGTTTTTCTGAGTCTGATTCTTTTTCTGCAGCTTCAAAAGAGGCGAATATTCTACGACGCATCTCTAGTGCGTCTTCTACTGTTTTTAGTCCGGGAGCTTTTTCTGACCAATCTTTTCCAAAGTAGTTATGGCTAACTCCAGTAGCTATAACTAATGTATCATAATCTATTTCTCGATCACGCAAAATCAGTTTTTTCTGTTGGGGATCGACATCCACCACTTCACCCATAATTACGTGGGTATTTTTTTGTTCGCTAACTACACCGCGAAGAGGGGAAGCTATATCTCCGGGGGAGAGACTACCTGTCGCGACCTGATAGAGTAATGGCTGAAATAGATGGAAATTTCTTTTGTCAACCAAGGTTACTTTTACAGGTGCTTTTCCAAGTTGTTTGGCAGCTTCTAGCCCCGCAAATCCACCTCCAACGATGACAACATGATGAGGAGATTGATGGTTTTCCTGGTGTAGACTCATAGTTATTTCCCTGTTTCGACTTAGCAGTTACTATTTAATATCTATAGTGGCTTTTTTATTGAGCCTCTATATGGTCTTATTTTTCAACCTTGTTTTCAAAATATCACAATTTTTTTACAGTTTTTCGTATCGACTGTTACATTTATTTATCTTTTGAAAATGCTTTGATTTTTATTGACAAAAATATAAATTATATGTACAATTTTATGCTAAATTAGCTTATATTTATTTTGAATTAATTTTTAAGTATCAATAAAACATTTAATTTGCAAAATAAATATTTCTAGATTAATTGGTAATAATGGTCTGAAATTATAATTGTTTGCAACTTAAATGTACAATAGTCAGGAATCGGATTATACCATTTTCATAAAATCTTGCTACATTGCTTGGTTATAGGTGTTAGGTGTTAGGTGGTAGGTTGTAGTGGAACGTTTCAGTAGCCAAATTGTAGTGGACCGACACAGCTGAAACTGTGCAGCTTTTTTTGTATAACTGACACCTCATCCCCCCATCTCCCTATCTCCCCATCTCCCCATTTTCTAATCCACGATTTAAGGTGTGTCACTCCAGTAGGGTGCGTTAGAAGGCTTAAACTTAGAGTATGAAAAAGATTCAGCAATTTGTCGTCACGCACCATTTTAGATATGTTAATCCACTAGTAGTAGTGGACTGATACCCCTGTGCAATAGATTTTTGTTTCTAGGTGTATTTATTTCCCCGTCTTCGCGCACTTCCCACTCCTCCCTCTCTTCCCATACTTTTTAGTAGTAAGTTTTTGTAAAGAATTAGAGTTTCAAAAATTAGCTTTAGATGAAGCAGCTATAGTTGCGATAACAGACCATCAAGGTAAGATTACTTATGTGAATAATAATTTTTGTCAAATATCCCAATATTCAAAATCAGAATTAATCGGACAAAATCATAGAATGATTAAATCTAATGAACATTCATCCGAGTTCTTTCAAAATCTTTGGCAAACAATTTCTCAAGGGAAAGTCTGGCGAGGTGAAATCAAAAATCGGGCTAAAGATGGTAGTTTTTATTGGGTATATACCACAATTGTACCTTTTTTAAATACAAATGGTAAGCCTTTTCAATACTTAGCAATTCGTTTTGATATTACCAAAACTAAAAATACCCAAAAAGAATTAGAAGTAAAAAAAATTGAAGCCGAAGCTGCTAATCGTGCCAAAAGTGAATTTTTAGCGATGATGAGCCATGAAATTCGTACTCCTATGAATGGAGTAGTTGGGATGACAGGGTTACTATTAAATACAGAATTAACATCACAACAACTTGAATTTGTAGAGATTATTCTGAATAGTAGCAATGCACTTTTAACAATTATTAATGATATTCTTGATTTCTCCAAAATTGAATCAGGTAGACTAGAACTAGAAAACCAATCTTTTAATCTTCGTGAATGTATTGAAATTGCTCTTGATTTATTTGCCGAACAAGCAACTAATAAAAATATTGAATTAGCTTACTATTGGCATCCCTCTACACCAACAAATATTGTTTTAGATTTTACTAGAGTGCGTCAAGTTATAGTTAATCTTCTTAGCAATGCAATTAAATTTACGCAACAGGGTGAAGTAATTTTATCAGTATCAGCGTCAACTATTAATCAAGATAAAAATAATCTTTATTATGAAATAGAATTTGCTGTAAAAGATACAGGAATAGGCGTTTCTCTAGAACAACAAAATCGCTTATTTAAACCTTTTAGTCAAGTTGATGCTTCTACGACCCGCAAATATGGAGGAACAGGTTTAGGTTTAGTTATTTGTAAGCGTTTAGTACAAATGATGGGCGGTGAAATTTGGGTTGAAAGTACACTAGGTCAAGGTGCAACTTTTTATTTTACGATTACTGCTGAAATAAGTGATAGTTTATCCACTATTGTTCCTGAGAATTTAGCAGGAAAAAAAGTTTTAATTATTGATGATAATCTGAGTAACTGTGAAATTTTAACTTTACAAACACAAGCATGGAAGATGCTACCTGTCGCTACACAACAAGCAAATCAAGCTGTAGAATGGTTAAAACAAGAGAAATCTTTTGATGTAATTATTTTAGATTGGCAAATGTCAGATATGGACGGTTTAGTCTTAGCAGAGGCAATTAGAGAGTTACCTTCTTGTCAAAAAGTACCTTTAATTATTCTAAGTTCGTCCGGAATTCCTGCTCAAGATATAGCACCGAAAATTAATCTGGCAGGGGTAATTATGAAACCAATTAAGCAATCTCAACTTTATGATAAATTAAATCATATTTTTAGTCTAGAATCTCAAAATATCACACCAAAATTTACAGATTATTCTACGACTAATGATGCTAAGAATAATATAGAAAATTCAGCCCTACGCATTCTTTTAGCAGAAGATAATGTTGTTAATCAAAAAGTTGCTTTATTAACTCTCAAAAGTTTGGGTTATGGTGCTGATATAGTAGCAAATGGTTTAGAAGTTATAGAAGCATTACAACGCCAACCTTACGATCTGATTTTCATGGATGTACAAATGCCAGAAATGGATGGTTTAGAAGCAACTCGTTGGATATGCCAAAATCTTCCAGAAAGCCAAAGACCTTATATTATTGCGATGACAGCAAATGCAATGCAAGATGACCGTCAAATTTGTTTAGATGCAGGAATGAATCATTATCTTGCTAAACCAATTAAAAGTCAGGAGTTAAAGGCAGTATTGCAACAGTATAGTAATACTATTTGAATTTTCTAATATTAGGTAATCAATCTGAAGGTAGTAGTAATCTAATAATACCGTTGTGATAAATGTTTGCTATAAATACTTGAGTTTTTATAGTAGTGGAGTGTTTCATCTTAAATGTTGCACTCTTATTTTAAATTCTGGGTTGATTAATCTCCCCCTCTTCTCTTCCCCCTCTTCCCACACCTCCCACTCACACTTTTTTAATGCACTACTTTAGCTGAAACACTCCAGTAGGGACGATTTCCTCCTGATATTCAATCCGGTTTAAATAGAAGCTTTATTATCAAGGTAAGGCATAAGTCATAAACTTCACTCTGCTTCACCCCTCTACATCTATCTCACTATACTTTCTTTATACTTTAATATTCTCCTCTAAACTACTTCATAATCATTGCAACTTGAGAAATATTAAAACTATTCTAAATGATAAGTTATAGTTTGAGAAAAATCATTATGCCCAAAACCATAGCTATTTCATTAATAGAAGCAGAAACTCAAGCAATAGACCCTCTAACATTACTTTATATTCGAGAAGGATTAACCAGAGATTCCTTAGCATTAATGTTAGGAGTAGCAAGAGATACAGTAGACAAATGGGCAGCAAAAAGAAGGCAGCCATCTCGTCCTATTTGTCGTCTTGCGGCAGAAATCTTAGCACGTTGGCAACGCGATTCTGTTATTGATACAAAAATGTAAATTGCCTTTAGTTTTTTGTCCCTACACAGTTGATAATTATCAGATTAATGTAGATATAGGTGAAGCAAAAACAGGGGTTTCAGACGCTAAAACATGGCAAAAGACAGATCAGATCCGAAATGGCTAGAGTTAAGGACTATATTTAAAAGCCTTTACTGAAAATGGCTTCAGCCTCTAATACCATTTTTGATCCGTTGCTATAAGAAGGCGTCAATGGGGAACTCCTATCATCATAGAAAATATAATCAATGGAAAGAAAATTATGACGATCTTAGATGATGTAAAAGCAGTAGTTAATTCTGACTATGCTGCTGCTCTTAGTTTGAGCAAAGGTGGATGGGAAGGATGGCTCCAATGCCAGCTTTGGGGATATCTAAGTTTGACAAAGGGAGTAACGGTAGAGAGAGAGGTGTACTATCCTAATTCTGCACAGCGCTGTGATTTGGTCGTAGGGGCTACCGATCCTAAACAATGGATTGAACTTAAAGCCTGTGGCGTTTTCCGAGAAGGGGGTAAACAACAATTTCTTGATAAGATCGCTTACGATCTATTTAAACTTATGCACAAGCCTAACGGAAGCACAGGATTAGTTCTGGTGGTTGTTCCCAAAACGAGCGTTGAATGGTTTGAAAGTGCAAAAATGCAGCGCCGCTGGGATGGATTTCAAACAAAGGAAGCATCGCACGTAAACCTCTACTATCTAACGCTATGAGGCATAAGCTTATAAGCTGCGCAGATCCTTAGCGTTAGCAATTATCCCTTGCTACAAGTCAAAGTTTAGGGGTTCCCCTACAAAGCAAGAGGTTTACTCATCATTAATTATCCATCCGGTCAAATAACAAAAAGAGGAAATAGTAATGGCAATCCTTAAAGTACTTACTGACAAATTTTACGGTATTTCTGGGAAGTCTAAAAAGTTATCCCAATTATACCAAAGGTATATGCATGAACGTGCCCAAATTGAAAAGAAAGGCGAGGCGTTCAATCAAGAGTTAGATCATCTTAAAGCCATGATTGTCTACAACAGTGCCTTACTGATTATTGCTTCTCAAGTACGAATGAGCGATGAAGATTATGGCCAGTGGCTACTGGATCACAAAACCTATACAATTGGCCAACCCGAAGTCAGTGAGGTTGCTGAAGTATTTGCCTTTGTCGATGATCTTGCTGGTGGTGTTGCAGTCCAAAAAGTAGTTAAGAATTTGGCAACAGCCTTGAAGAACCAAATATTTAGCAGTGCGGCGAAAAATGCAGGAGAAGAGTTAGGCGAAGCCGGCGCAGAGGAATTGCCGGAGATTCTTGGGACAATGGCAGAAGAGGGTTTGGAAAGTGGGGTGACAATTGAAGGTGAAGAAGCGGCAGAGACATTAGTTGATACTGCAGCTGAAGAAATAACAGAAGAAACATTTGAAGGTGCTACAGCCGGTTCATTAGGGACTGCGGCTATTGGTGGAGCAATTGTTATTACTCTGGCTGTGGATGGCATTATCAGTTTTATAGAAAGTACTGAAGAATTAATTAAGATTGAGGAACAGACGATAAAACTTGAAGAGGCATTGAATAAAGTTGATGGCTACTTAAAAGCATTGGAAAACAAATTTGACAGTGTACAGAATAGTCAAATTACGGCACAAAATAAGTTCCTAGCAAGTATGAAATTACTTAATAAAATCCAAAAAGCTGATTTCGACTGGGAAGATTATGAAGTTGGTGTTGAAAATACACCCAAATTTTTGTCGGCTATGCACGCAGCATCTGCACAATACGGTTACTTGCAGAACATTAAAGAAAGCTGGCGACGGATGAAAGAGAATGTGCCAAATCTTACCTGGCAAACGTTCACCATGTTAAAAGAAGGTGAGAGACCTGAAAATTTAACAGAAAAACAGGCAGAAGATTTTTTTGCTTATGCCAGTCTGTATAGTCAATCTATGCAAAATGCCCAGAAGAATAGCTAATACACTCTGGTAACTAATGTTAGGCAACTTATGGGCAAATGAATGTCCCAAGAGCATTTAACTTGATAATTATTTAGAGGAAAATACAATGAGTATCTTTAAGGAAATCAGCAGCGGAATTCATTCCCTTGGTGAAGATATAGGGAAAGCTGCAAAGGAAACCGGTAAAGGAGTGGAAACTGCTGGTAAAACTGTTGCTAAAGGTATGCAAACTGCACAAAATGGGTTAACGAATTTGATGTATCCGGACATTCCGGGAAAACAGAAAAAAGTTAAATCTCTGCAAAACCGCTATAATCAGCAACGCCAGAAGCTTACTATCGACACACATACATTTCAAGCCAACCTAAAAACCTATCAAACTATGGTGGCTTATAATGCTGCACTACTCATTTCCTTGGCTGTGCTGAAGATGAGTGATGAACAATATGTCAACTATCTAGCAACGGTTGAAGATAATGCTCCGCAGATATCACTGAAATCTTTACCTGCCGACTTAGCCGATGCGGGTAAAGAGATATCCTCTCTCGCAGGTGGTGTCACAATCCTACGGGCAATTCGCATACTAGGTACTTTAGCCAAAAATGAGGTATTGAAAACTCCCCTAGCAGAAGGCGGAGTTGCTGAAGTCGTTGATGTAGAAGATTTAGCCACTGACGTGGTTGCATCGGGTATTGGTGAAGTTGTTGGCGAAGCAGAAGGAGAAATAATTGGCGAAGTTGCTGCTGAAGGGGCTGCTGAAGCTGGACTTGCCGAAACTGGTGTTGGTATTATTGCTGCTGCTGGATTATTTGGGCTTTTCTCTGCCATTCAAGGAGCTGAAGAAGAACACAAATTGAATCAGGCTATCGACAAACTTAATGAGGCGCTCCACCAAGTAGATAATTACTTAAGGGACGTTGATGAAGCATTGGGTAAAGTAAATAATGGCATCCAGAAAGAGGAGCACCGCTTCCTAGACATTATGCACGAATTCAACGCTATTCAAGAAGCTGGGTTTGATTGGCAGTACCACCCAGATTTGCCATCTAGTGCCTCTTTTAGTGCGGCTATGTTGCATGCAGTTGGTCAATATGGTTTTGTCAACCGAGTACGCAACAATTGGCAGAATTTACACGAACATAACCCGTCTATGAGTTGGGATGATTTTGCTAAGTTAGAAGTCAGCGAACGAAATCCTCAATATGTGACGGAGAATGAAGCCAAACAATTCTTGGAACTTGTTAAGCAACACAGTATGTCAATGCAGAAAGCTAAATCATCAGTGCCAGTACCAGCAAAGACACCAGATGAAGAAAGCACAAGTACAGCTACCTTAGCAAACAGTATATGGATTATGCATCTCGGTGAAACTAAAATTACTTGTATCTTTAATGAAAACAATACTGTCACCCAGATATTCCCAAATGGTCAACATTTTACCCAGTACTGGTCTGAATCTAGTAATGGTAAGTTCGCCATCCTTGCACCAAACTCCACTACCAATCCTGACATCGATCAAGTGTACGCTGGACAATATTCAGGAGATACAGGAAAAGGGAATATCTTTAGTTTTGGTATTAGCAAGACTGTTAAATTTACTTTAACAAGGTCAACTCCTCAATCAAAGCGATAACTGCCGATTATTTATGGTTGAGTACGGCTTTGTTGCATGAAAGTGCTATAAGCTTTATGAAATAAGTGTTTATCAATAAATACAATTAATGATAAAAGCTTAAGCAGCAAGGGTTTTAGGATATTTGTGCAACAAAGCCATTATAAACTGTAAATTTTCAATACCTAAACACACATCCTTAAAATTTTAATGTTTGGCGTTGGCGGAGCCTAGCGGTAGCTATATCGCCTAATATCGCCTAATTTATGTATGAAAATAGAGGTGCGACAATTGAAAATTTGCCCACTGTTAATAATGATTCTAATGTGGCTATGAAAGTAAAAGTTTAATCAGAATTTCTTCAACATTTTTTAATAATTTTCCCCATTTTTGCCTCTAGTCTACCATTTATAAATAGCAGTGTTAAAATTACCAGTGTATCGGGAAAAGTTATAGCGATAGGGCAGAGAAAAATTAACAAAAGCCTGTTCATCAAAGACTTTTAACCTTTCTCTTCCCCCTATCAATGCTAATCTTTTTCCCAATTATGCACTGATAATATCTAAAATCTAATATGAGTGGTACTATCACCCCTTCTCAACCAAATATAGGTCAGTTGTCTGACACCACAACGACACCCTTAACTTCCGGCTCAATGTTAGGAGATTTCTGCCAAGAAACCCTGGCGTTAACTCGTCGGCTATTCATTCAACTAAAACGACGCCCTTCCACATTAATAGCCGGAATTGTTCAGCCCCTAATGTGGTTAATCCTATTTGGCGCACTTTTCCAAAATGTACCCCAAGGTTTATTTGGGGAAAGTCAAAACTACGGACAATTTCTTGGTGCTGGTATTATTGTCTTCACAGCTTTTGCTGGTGCCCTCAATGCTGGTTTACCAGTAATGTTTGACCGAGAATTTGGCTTTCTCAACCGCCTGTTGGTGGCACCGTTAACATCTCGTTTTTCTATTGTTTTGGCTTCAGCTACTTTTATTGTTACCCTGAGCTTCATTCAGTCAGCGATTATTATTGCTGCTGGTGCATTTTTGGGTGCTGGCTTACCTAATATATTAGGATTAGGTACGATCGCTCTGATTGTTTTAATGTTAGTTTTGGGCGTGACAGGTTTAAGTTTAGGTCTGGCTTTTGCTTTACCCGGTCACATTGAACTTTTGGCAGTGATTTTTGTGACTAACTTGCCTTTATTATTTGCTAGCACTGCTCTAGCACCTCTCTCTTTTATGCCCAGTTGGCTACAGGTAGTTGCTAGTTTAAATCCTTTGACTTATGCGATCGAGCCTATTCGCTATTTATATCTACATAGTGACTGGTCTGTTGGTAGTGTAATCATGCACACGCCTTTTGCTGATATTTCTTTTGGGGCGGCATTACTGGTGTTATTGGTCTTTGATGTGATTACCTTAGTCGCTATTCAACCTCTATTACGTCGTCGGTTTGCGTAATTTAGAATACATAAAGCAAATTCCATGTAATGTACACCTCATATTTTAAGAGGTGTTTGAGAAGTCATTGATCCGCCTAAATCCTCAATCAGGGGGAGTTTCCTTTGTATCCTCCCCCTGTTTTATCCCCCTCCCGTCCCCCTGAGAAAGGGGGAGGCCAAAGGATGCTTCGCTTTTGAAGGAGGGGAAGCCAG
>JASJEE010000257.1 GCA_030064835.1 Microcoleaceae cyanobacterium MO_207.B10
ATTAGGATTAACTGTAATATTTTGAATTTGAGAAATTTCCATTAGATTATAAAAAACTTAATATTATCTCAAACATTTAAAGAAATATTTTAATAAATATTAACATAATCAAACTCTATTTTGTAGCCTGGAGGCTAGCATTGTAAAGTATAGCCCGATAGAGAAATGGCTATAATTATGTTTCCTGATATCTGCACACTGTCATAACTGTTAATTTCTAATTTTTGTGATTATTGCCATTTCGTCTCGTCTAGTCTGTTATGGCTGGGAAATTCTAGCTAGTCCTAGAAAGAATAGGGGGTTTTGTCCCTAGTCTTGATTTATCTATGTTTTACTGAATTGTGGACAGAGGTGAGGGTAAAGGGTTTACTAAATTATGGCCGAAATTATTGTTAGATTGGTCAAGAGAGTCTTGTTAAGAATATAGATTTTAACTTACATACCCTAACTTCCCTAATTGTCATGTCAATCCCTTACACTACTTTAAAAAAATTTAGATTATCAATTCCAATTTGCCTGCATACAGAAAATCTAGAGGTCGTTTGGTCAATTTTTAGTAGAGGAAATTTTAATGAGTTGGTGATAGTTAATCAAGATTACCAACCTTTGGGATTAGTTTACTTGTATGAGTTTCTTCCTTTACTGATTGATGCTCGTCCTAAGTTACCCCTGGTGGCAGATGCTGATGACTATAATTATAAAATTATATCTGACATTAGGTCGCCTCAGACTGTTACGAAAAAGTTAAATTGGCAACAACCTTTATCTGAAATAACTTCATTGACCTTTGGTCGTGTGAGGATATTACCAGCAGAATTAAGTGTTGGTAATCTATGGAAATATTTAGTAAATTCCAGATCAGAGGTTGAGAGTAATAAAGAATATTCTATCCCTAGTCTTTGCGCTGGTAGTGTACCTATTGCCTTAGTAGATAATAATGGTAAATTTTTAGGCTTACTAGATAGCTTGCGTCTTTTAGAATTTATTGGCAGTATCCAGGAGAATAAACATCTACAATGGCCAGGAAAAAATCTGATCTCTTATAGAGAAAATAGTGAAGGGATATTTGCTAGAGGTACTAGTCATCAAGCATTTAGACCTGATCCCCAAATTGGGGTTGGCAACAAAAACTTGCAACTACAAAGTAAAGCAGATACTTCTTACTATCTTTCTGCGGTGATAGAACTATTAGAGAAAATGCCACTTCCTTTGATGTTACAAAGCAGTGAAGGAATAGTCCTTAATCAAAATCTAGCATGGCGTTCTCAAGTAGAAACAGAATCTGAATTTATGGAAGTTGCCGATGCGGTGGCCCGTTTGTCTCTATACAATACAAAATTACAATCTACACAAACAGAAATAGATATACCAGACTCTCTTTCCTTAATCAGAGAAAGTGTCACATTATCATGTCCAGCTACAACTAACTGGAGATTTTCTCCGACAAAACTTTTCCCAGAACAAGCTCAACTAGAAAGGTCAAAAACTTCATCTAGTTGGTGCTATCCAGGACCTCAACCAAATACATACATCTGTATCTGTCCCCAGGAAATTGGCCAAGAACGGGTATGGCAATTTAGTAGTCAACCATTGTTTGACCTAACGTTAGTTTTAGCTCAAGATATTACGGAACAACATTTGGTAGCTAGAGAACTGGAAGCTAAAAATGCTGATTTAATTCAGCTTAATCGACTTAAGGATGAATTTTTGGCCTGTGTTAGTCATGAGCTAAAAACGCCTTTAACTGCTGTACTTGGTTTATCTAATTTGTTGAAAGAGCAAACGTTAGGGAAACTGAATGAGCGTCAAGCTCGCTATGCTCAACTTATTCATCAAAGTGGCCGTCATTTAATGGCTGTGGTCAATGATATTCTAGATTTGACTCGCATAGAAACGGGCCAAATGGAGTTAAATCCAGAACCAGTTCAGATCAAGGCAGTTTGTCATCGAGCGTTTCAAGATGCTTTACAACTTCAACATCAAAAGCATGGTAAAAATCAATCTGCTTCGGTATTTCGTGAGTCAATAGAAGCCAAGTTTTCTTTGGAAATAGAATCAGGTCTAAATGTTTTAATTGCAGACGAATTACGTTTGCGCCAAATGTTGGTGAACTTATTATCGAATTCTCTCAAGTTTACTCCTTCAGATGGCAAAATGGGATTAAAAGTTAGTCTGTGGGAAAGATGGATAGCTTTTACAGTGTGGGATAATGGTATTGGTATACCGATAGATAAGCAACATTTGATTTTTCAGAAATTTCAACAGTTGGAAAATCCTCTGACTCGTGAGTTTGAAGGAACTGGTTTGGGTTTGGTTTTAACTCAACGCTTGGCTCGTTTACATGGTGGGGATATTACGTTTATTTCTGAAGAGCAAAAAGGTAGTGAATTTACTTTGATTTTACCTCCCAGTCCACCTCAAAAAGATTTAGAAACTGAGCCATCGGAAACAGATGATTATCTCCGAGAGCAAGGATTAATTCCTCATAAAACCACGGGAGCTAGTATTAAGAAACATCAGAAGTTACCAGTTAATAATTATCAATTACCTGTGGGAAATTATTGCTCTAGTTTAGTATTAATTGTGGAAACGGTTCCCAGGTTTATTGAAGATTTAACTAATCATTTAACTGCTTTAGGTTATCGAGTTGTGATTGCCCGTTCTGGTACGGAAGCAGTAGAAAAAGTCCGGAAGTTACAGCCAAAGTTAATTTTTCTCAATCCATTATTACCTCTTTTATCTGGTTGGGATGTATTAACTCTCCTGAAAACTGATTCTGATACTTGTCAAATTCCGATAATTATTACTGCAACTAGAGGTGATAAGGAACGAGGGGTAATTAATGGTGCTAATAATTTTTTAAGTTTGCCAGTACAACGGTTAGGATTAGAAAAGATATTGGCAGAGTATATGGAAGTTACAACGCCAAGTCCACCTCAAAAATTAGTGGTTCTACGTTTAATTCCAGGAAAGTATAATTTTGACAGTCAAACACAAGCAGAATCAATAAAAGAAATATCAATATCTGATGATAAATTTGTCTCACTTCCTGATGAATATAGAGTTATAGAAGTAGATGATTTAGCTCAAGCTAATTTACTGGCTAAAATTTGGCATCCCAATGTAATCTTAATCGAAAGAGTTAGTGATTCAGTAAATCCTGTTAAATTTATTAATCAGCTAAGTAAATATTCTACTTTGGCTGCTATTCCTTTAGTTACTTTAGACTATCAAACTACTCAAGCAGCTAATCAAGTTAAAGAACTTTCTGTATTTCCGTTTTTAGCTCTTGAAGAAGATGAAAATAATTTAGCAGAAAAAGCAGTTGAGTATACTGATTTAACATCTGCTTTATCCCAGGTAATTTCTATTGCTACAGGTATGAGTTGTAAACCAAGTATTTTAGTTATAGATGCAGCTACAATTCAGGATTTTGCTTCATCTTTCACAGATATTTTGTCTGAGCAAGAGGTAGTTAACTCTGCTAATCAAAATAAATGTTGGAATCAGATTTTTAAGTCTTCAGATTATCAATTTGTAAATGATTCATTAGTTACTTCAGAAGTTAGTCATCAAGACAGTATATATCCTCATCAAAAGTGGAGTGAAATTACTCTAGAAGGTGAAAAATATTTTGAACATACAAAGTTTTCAATTGATAGTACACAGGCATTAATTCAATATATTGAAACTTCTGGTTTTAGGGGGATAGTAAGTAAATCTTGGGTGGAAGTTTTGCAGCAGTTGCAAAATCAAAGTGTGGATTTACTGCTGATTTGTTTGGGGGGTAAACTACCTTCTGGCTTGGATAAAGCACTTTCTAGCTTAGAAGAAATTCTAGTAAAACCACCTATATTAGTTTGGGAATGTTGTAATTATCAACTTCCCCAAAATATAACAGCAGAAAAGTTAAATTTGGTATTGAGTAAAATAGCTACTAAAATTTTACCTTCTTCTTTATCTATAGCAGAGCTTTTAGAGGAAATTAAGAACAATGTATATGAGTAATTTGTCAAATAATCAATTATCCAGTCTTGTATTAGCTGGTAAGTTCCACACCAATTAAAAAAAAAGAATGTGATGCTTGAGCAAACTGCAACTCTTAACTAATTAATCAAGTTTTTCGGCTTTATCCCTTTGATAACCAGCGTTTTTCTTTGTTTTTCCTCTGATTTCACCACACCTAAAACTCCACACCCAAAACCCAAGATTGATAATATTTGTAGCAAACATTTATCAAATTGGGATTACTCTTTGCTGTACTAATTATTAGAAAAAAGATGTTTGGGAACCTTTCCTAACTGATAAGCACCACGACTATCAAGATACTGATATTCTCCTGGTTTTAATCCTGCATGAATAAACTTTTTTGGATAACCAATCATCACAACATTACCAGAAGAATCTTTTTGCACAATTTCCTCTAGATATTCTCTGGCATTTGTAGCGCGTCGGAAAAATTCTACTGGTTGCCTAGTGTAAAAAACTAAACTAGGTTTTTCAAAGGCAATCATAATTATTTCTTCTCCTGGTTGTCTAACTTCAACAATTGTTTGAGCTAATTGACGTAAGGGTAATTGACGTTCTTGATCGACTAAAAACATCATCGGATTAATAGTGAAAATTAAACAAGCTACTAATCCAATAAAATTAGCACTCCAAACCCAAGAATTTTGTTTTTTTCTCAAAAGAATTCCAATAAATATTGCTGTAGCCAGAAAAATTAATCCACCACGAATTAATAAACCAGATTTTCTAATTATCTCTGGGAAATATGGCATAGCAGGGTCTCTATCTAGCCAGTTAAAACTGTAGATAATTCCTACAGCTAAAATTAGTAAAAAAATGATATTAGCAACAACTGAGAAAGATAAAAATAGACCTTTTGATTGAGAAGTATTTCTCACTAATCTGGGAACAGGTTTAACATAATTATTCGTGGGGTTGACAGATGATTGAAGAGAATTATTTTCAGATTTCTTAGTCTGACTAGAGAGAGAATCTCCATCAATAATAATATCACTCCAAAATAATCCTACTAATATTGCTGCTGCAGGCATTAATGGTAAGACATAACTAGGTAATTTAGTCGCGGAGATAGAGAAGAAAATCAAGATACAAATAAACCAGAAAAAAGCAAATAAACCTAACTGTTGACTTCGAGGTTTTCTGCGCCAATAACGAAGTTGCCAAAATCTAGTTTTTGTTATAGCTATTGGCAAATAAATAGACCAAGGAGCAAAACCAATTAGTATCACCAAAAAGTAAAAGTACCAAGGTGCTTCATGGTGGTTAACAACACTGGTAAAACGTTCAAGATTGTGATAACCAAAAAATGTATCAATATAATCTTTACCATGAGCTAAAGTAATTAAAAGATACCAAGGTAAGGTAATAGTAAAAATAATCAAGCTACCGCGGAAAATTTTGATTTCTTGCCAGACTTGAAAAAAATTTCCTACATATAATAAGAACGAACCAATAATTAGAGCAGGTAAAACAATGCCAATAGGACCTTTAGCAAGAATAGCGAAAGAAATTAGCACATAAAATGCTAAATACCACCGATTAAATTTTGTAGATTTTCTAGACTGAGATAAATTTTTGGGTTTAGGAATTGTGCTATTCTTTTCTGGCTGAATGTGATTTAATTTAGTAATCTGATTATTTGCTGATTCTGAAGCATATCCTATAAAAAAAGCTAACAGTGCTGAACACATACAGCCTGTTAATAACATATCAGAAACTCCAATTCGTCCCCAAGCAATGGTTTCTGGATTTAAGGCAATCATAGCACCACCAATCCAGGCAATTAGTAATTGGATCATCAAAGATTTTTGATTGGGAATAGATATTCGATCGCCTAGATGATAGTGACCATATTTATATAAAGTATAAAAGCCAAAACACATTAGGGCAGTTGCAGATATGGCTGAGGGTAAACGGACTGCCCACTCGTTCACCCCTATAATATGGTAGGCGATCGCCATTAACCAATAAATTAGAGGTGGTTTGTCAAAACGGGTTTCGCCATTGAAATAAGGCGTTACCCAATCTCCTGTTTCTGCCATTTGACGAGCTGCTTCAGCAAATAGTGGTTCTGTTTCATCAATTAGGCCAATATTACCCAGGTTACAAAAGAAGGCTAACCAAGTAAGTAAGGATAGCCATAAACAGGAAAGTCCCCAGATCAGAAGATAATTTTTTGGTTGATTTTTCAACCAGTGAATAATTTCTCGCTTTTGTATTAATTTCATTTAGATTTAGTGGTTTGTTATAAGTCTTAATCCCAAACCTAATTTAGCGATAAATTGGACTTATGACTACTCAGCAGGGAAGTTATTATCGGGTTTTACACAACTCATTCCTTCAAAAGTTAAAATATAGGGTTTCTCAGATTAATGAGATACAATATTTTTTTTATTACCTATTCCCAATTAAAATTTTGCTAGTGACTCCTGACTCCTAAAAATTCCCTAGCTATTTGTAGCAAATATTTATCAAATTGGTATTAAGTATCAATATAGCAATCTTATATGAATTGTGAGATTTTGTAGCCTCTTAAATCACAGGCAAGAAATCGTTAGGAAATAACTGTATCTTAGAAAGATTAAAACTACTATATTCTCGACTTTTAGGGAACAGTAAAATTATCACAGATGAATTCCTGATTACTATATTTTGATTTTTTTATGGTTGTAAAACTAACTGCCATTCATTAGTTTCTTGGCTCCAAACTGGGGAATTAGTTTCTCCTACTACATACGGTCCCCAATATAAACGAGACCCATCTTGAGCAAATACAACTAAGATATCTCCAGGTTTCAAAGTTAATTTTTCTTCTGGTAAAGACAGTATTAACCCTCGCTCACTACCTTCTCTGGGTGCAAAATCCCAGTGAGCAGATTTTTGGTAAGATTGAGCAGAAGATTTTGCTAGTAGTGCTACACGAACTGGGCGAGTTGTACAGTTACTTACTCTAAAATTTCCTTGCTTAGTTTTGATTATGGATGGTTTTAAAGTAGTTATTGGCAGTTGACATTTCTGAGTTTTTTCTGTTGGGAATTTTGGTAAAGATTTTGGTTCAGGAACTTGTGATAAGGGAGATTTTGATCTAGATAATGTTGTTGGTCTTGGTACTGTTGCAGAATCGTTTGAATTCCAGGATATTGTTAGTTGAAATCTACCTGCAAATAATCCTAAGAGAAAGCATACTAAAGCAATCATAATTTGTGAGTAAGGTTGAAATTTCATCTTAATAGTTAAATATTTATATTTATTTCTGAAGTTTTGGTTATATAGTATCCCTATTTTGGTTGTGAAAAATATCTGAGAAAAAGGGAATAGGGAACAGGACTAAGAATGTCATAAATTTTATCTATTTATAAACATTTCCTGCAGAATGCTGCGCCAACAGCTGTCAGCAATTAGCTATCAGTTATTAAGTTATTCTTATACCATTTCTCGATTAAGTTGCACTTAATATAGCAATCCGCGCATAGGTTGCGGGTAATCAAAAAGTAGATAAAAAAACTGAAACTCCCACTTGTTCCCTGTTCCCTGTTCCCTGTTCCCTGTTCCCTAAAAGTGGTAAGATTTTTATACACAAATAAAATAGGATTGCTATATAAAGATGAGAATAGTCAGTTTAATAAGGTCTTAGCAACAATTATTAAGCGCATTATTACAGAGAAATGGTATTAGCTATAAGCGGTAAGAGTATTGATACTATTGAGAAATAATTAAAAGTATAGATGGGAGCTAAATTGTTGATTTTAGCAGTTTTGTGATTTCCATCATACCTGAAAGATAACCAGCGATATAGTTGAATGCTTACATCTATTTTTTGAATTTTTACAAATGAGTTAGGATTGCTAGAATTGGTTAAGTTAATTAAAAATATATCAGCTACGGAAACCGTATTACTAATTTTTTTTATGGATAAATCAAGGAATATTTTTGAGAATAATATGATTTGAGGAAATAAATCTAATTTTTAGCAAAATTGTTGATAGGAGAGTAGATGATTAATTTAAGCATTAAGAGATTAGAACCTGAGCCATATATATTATTTATTAGACATCTCTAATAATAAAAAATCAAATCAATTATCGGATATAAATCATCAATAATTTTTTGCATAATCCCTAGTTCCTACTCCCTCTTTTCTGGAGATACCTATTTATTTATATAATGCATCACAGGTATTATTGATAGACTGTTTCTTTGATTTTTTATGTAAGCTGTTGTGCATTTAAAGCAGTTATTTGTTATATGCTTAATTAAAATTCTGAATTGCTAAGACGCATTTAAAATGAGTCTTAGCTGATGACACCTTCTATCTTTGACTCTATGAAATTTAGCAGAAATTTTAGCAGTTTGGTATTAGTTGTTGGGGAAGTTGTGAATAGCACTATGCTCACGACCTTATTGACCTAAGCTATAATAGCCTGCTATTGTGTTATGCTAGTCCAAATAAATATTTTTCACTTGAGAATTTAAAAATAAATTTAACTTAGATATTTATGCAAAGTACCCGTCTCAATCGACTGCTGAATGTTGTTATTGAGAGGTTTAAACAATGGTTGCGTAATCCTTGGCGTCGAATCTCTCTGTTGGTTATTAGCTTGTTGTTTGGTAATTTTGTGGCAACGGCAGTTTCTACTATTGCTGGACAAGAAGGTTATTTGGATGTTATTTATGCTTTAATCTGCCTACTTATTACTGAAATCTTAAACTGGTTTGCTTATGGTAGTAGGGGAAAAATAGAACGCACTTTAGGTATAGATATTTTGAATGGTTTTAAAATTGGTTTTACTTATGGGTTATTTTTGGAAGCTTTTAAGCTAGGTTCTTAGATTTCAAGAATATCAGGAATAAAAATTTAGTTGTTAGTAGTAAAACAGATTTTATATCAAGTTTTAATAAATCTGTAAAATCAATTATATTTATTGACTTCACTTACTTTCAGAATGCCAAAATAAACAAAATTAATGTCATCTGATAATTTATCTATACTCCAGATTTTAAAATTATTGCAGCAAGGAAAGTTACTCGGAAACAAAGCATGGCAAATCTTAGAAGCTGCAGAATTAATCGATGAAAAACGCGCTTTGGTTTTTGATATTACTTCAGCTAATGTAAAAGAAGTAATTAAGCAGCGATCGCTTTTATTTCAATCTGTAATTATTGATGCTAATAAATTGCCTTTAGCGGATAATAATAATTTCCAAACTTTGTGGCATTTGTGGTTGCCTTTAGCTATGAAATTAGCAAAGGAATGTCAACAGTTAAATTTACCATTAATTTACGGAATTTTAGGAAGTCAAGGAACTGGTAAAACAACTTTAGCAAAGATTTTAATCTTAATTATAGCCAAACTTGGCTATAATGCCATTACTATTTCTCTTGATGATATTTATAAAACTTATGCTGAACGCCAACTTTTACAAAAGCAAGATTCTCGATTAATTTGGCGCGGTCCACCAGGAACCCATGATATTAGTTTGGGTGTAGAAGTTTTAGATAAATTACGCCAATCTGGTGATAAACTTTCTGGTTATTTAATTTCAATTCCTAGATTTAATAAGTCTCTTTTTAATGGTGCTGGCGATAGAATTAAACCAGACCAAGTAAGTAATGTTGATATTATTTTGTTTGAGGGTTGGTTTGTTGGGGTAAGACCAATTAATGATACTATTTTTGATAATCCACCACTACCTATTATTACAGAGGCAGATCGAAAATTTGCCCGTGATATGAATCTTAAACTAACAGAATATCTACCTCTTTGGGAAAGGTTAGATAGGTTAATGGTTTTGTATCCTACTGATTATCGTTTTTCTAAACAATGGCGACAACAAGCAGAACAAGAAATGATTTCTTCGGGAAAGTCGGGAATGAAAGATAATGAAGTTGAGCAGTTTGTTGAGTATTTCTGGAAAGCTTTACATCCAGAATTGTTTATTAAACCACTGATAGAAAATCCTGAATTTGTTGATTTAGTAATAGAAATTAATGCTGACCATTCAATGGAAAAAATTTCTCAACCGGGAGGCTAGGTTTAGAGGATATTTTCACTAGGTTATCATTAGTTTTCTACATTCGTTTGTTTGAGGAAACAGGGAACGGGGAACCGGAAATAAAAAGATAATAAATATCAATAGATAACTGTAACTCAATCTCTTAGATTATGAGAATTACATTTAATCTCACCAGAATTGTTTATTAAACCACTGATAGAAAATCCTGAATTTGTTGATTTAGTAATAGAAATTAATGCTGACCATTCAATGGAAAAAATTTCTCAACCGGG
>JASJEE010000252.1 GCA_030064835.1 Microcoleaceae cyanobacterium MO_207.B10
ATTTCTGCAATTAATATATCTGCGAACAAATCTAGTGATTCTTCTGATTCGGCTGCAGCTTGAAGAAATGGCCAAGCAAGTCCGGCTAGGTCTGCGCCGAGAGCGATCGCTTTTGCTATGTCCAAGCCGTTGCGCAATCCTCCAGAAGCTATGAGAGGAATCTCTGGGGCTATTCTACGGGTGGCGATGATACATTCAGCAGTGGGTAAACCCCAGTTGCCAAAGGTCCTCCCTAATCTACGCTGACGTGCATCTTTGGCTCTTTCTCCTTCAATTTTGGCCCAAGATGTACCTCCTGCTCCGGCCACATCAATGGCTGCGACTCCAGCATCAATCAGTTTTTTTGCCATCGGCCCAGAAATACCATTGCCTACTTCTTTAGCAATTACTGGTACTGGTAGCGAGTAACATAATTTTGATATTTTGTCAACAAGTCCCCGAAAATCAGTATCACCTTCGGTCTGAATACATTCTTGGAGAGGATTGAGATGTAAAATGAGAGCATCTGCCTGTAGAATGTCAATCGCTTGTTGGCACTGGTCGATGCCATAGTCATAATTTAGTTGGACTGCTCCTAGATTTGCAAATAGAAGGATATCAGGAGCAAGCGATCGCACAGCAAAGGTATCAGCTACCTTGGGGTTTTCTACAGCTACCCGTTCAGAACCAACTCCCATCGCTATTTTATAGTGTTGGGCAACTTTGGCTAACCGAGAATTAATTATTTTTGCTTCTTCAGTACCACCAGTCATCGAAGATATTAGCAGTGGAGCGCCTAGTTGTTTCCCAAGGAAAGAAGTGGTTGTATCTACTTCACTGCGGTTTATTTCTGGTAAACAGCAGTGGGTAAAGCGGTAACGGTCTAACCCATTGGTAGTGTTATGAAATTGGACATCTGATTCTAGGCAGATTCTCAGATGATCTGCTTTACGGCTTTGAGTTTGCGATCTTGGGTTCATCAGTTTTATCATTACAAATTCAGACAGAAGTTGATCAAAAAACTTCTCAATCTAAATATACTATTTATCTGATTTATCTGATCGTGATTATCAAGTGCAATTAATTTTAGGTGTGAGGTGAAGGATATCATTTCAATTACCAGTTACGATAAAATTAAATTCCAATTTTTTTTCGCTACCTCAAACCTATAGCCTAAAAAATTCTCTAGTAATCCTAATTTAAGTCTGGCGTTTTTGTGTAATTAAGTGGTAAGTATCATCCCCAATAAATACACTAAAATTCATGCTCAACTTCTCTGGAGATTGCTATAGAGAAAATTAATTCCATCAAAAATATTCTAGTATTAATTAGGGCTGGATGAATAAATGTAAAAAAGTTATAAGGTGAGGGATAATTATGCCGATAATATTCCCTCAATTTACCATTTATCCTGACTACTGTAAGGGTGGTTTCGTTCCGAATGCTGTCGCAAACCCGCAATTAGGAGCATTCCGTAGGAAACTACTCCTACTGACTATTGACTACTAGAAACAGCAAAAATACCCCCGCCTACACCTATCCCTGATAAGGAAGTTCTTAAAACCTTCTAGGAGAGTGGGAAGAGGGGGAGGAGGGGGGAAGAGTGGGAAGCAAGAATCTTGTCTACATTCGGAGAAAAAGTGTATTGAATTAGATACTTTTCTCAGAAAAAAGCCGACATTAAACTAATATATAACTTCTATGTTTTGTCAAGTTTTATATTAAGTAAATATGTTTATAAAGCATAGCACCTATACGGGGGGTGCTTTTGTCAGCAAATCCTAATTCATAGATATTTGATGATGGATGTTTACTCAAAATTACTCCGGACTTTTTTTCCATCTGGCTTACTGCGAACCGTTTTGTATTAATCATTCATAATTATGCCTGAAGTCAGATTTTGAGTTAACAATAAAAAATCCAAGTTTCCCAATTATCAATTGATACTTAATTTATTGATTTAGGAGGATTAATTATGTCAGTTATGATTTCTCAAAACTTACCAATAGAGGTATCAAAGTTAAGTGCTAATGATGCCAGAAGAGTCTGGGAATTTTTAGGAAAATTCATCAAAAATCCTGCCAGTCCAGGAATTCACTTAGAAAGAATTATTATTGCCAAAAACAAAAAGAAAAAACTTTGGTCAGGGAAAATTACTGATTCTTTAAGAGCAATTATTCGTCAAGAGGGAGATAACAACTGGACAATTATTTATGCAGGTAAACATGACGATGCTTATAAGATAGCTGCTAAAAAAGAAAAAATAAAATCAGCCACATCAGCTAAATTTATTGACGACCCCAAATTAGAAGCAGAAATTAAAGAACTAGAAAAAAGTTATCAAAAATATGGACTTTTTGAAGAACATACTTATGAAATTAAAGATATAGAAGAAATCGAAAAAATGCGTCATGCACCACTAGCAACTTGGTTAGTGTTTTTGCATCCAGAACAACAAAAATATGCCACCATTAATAGTAAAGGTTCCCTCAAAATAACTGGTGCTGCTGGCACAGGTAAAACTGTAATTTCATTACACAGAGCCAGACATTTAGCCAGACAAAATAAACAGGTTTTATTTGCCTGCTTAGACGAGACATTTTGCAAGTATATAAAACGAAATTTACAAATATTATGTACTCCCAAAGAGTTGCAAAAAATCACTGTTGAGACAGTATATAATCAGGCACAAACTATAATTGATATAGCAGAATTTTCCATTCGTACTGTAGACAATGAAGAAATCAAAAGACTGATTAAAAAGTTTTGCGAAAATCGTCATTCTATTTTGCCAGTAAACTCATTATTACAAGAATGGAATCAAATAATTTCGGCACAAAATATTACTACTTGGGAAGAGTATCGCGTTGCTCCACGATATGGTCGAGGTTATCCTTTAAATGAAGAAAAACGTCGTGGTGTTTGGCAAATTTTAGAAAGGGTTTTATTTACTTTATATGCCAGAAGTGATACTGACTGGCAAGGTATTTGTTGTTTGGCTAGAAAATGTATATTATCTGGAAAATTTGATAGCCCTTTTAATGCAGTTATTATTGATGAAGTGCAAGATTTTCAGCCTCAAGAAATATTATTTTTAAAAGCTTTGGCCGGTTCTGGCAGTAATTCTTTAACCTTAGTGGGAGATGCGGGGCAAAAAATTTATCCGGGTGGTTTTACTCTAAAACAGTTAGGTATTGATGTGGTAGGTCGTTCTTATAATTTACAAATTAATTATCGAACGACTAAACAAATTCGGGTATTTGCTGATTGTGTTTTAGGCAATCAAAATGATAATCTGTATGATGAGCAGGAAAAACATTATATTTCTCAAGATATATTTAGAGGTATTGAGCCGATTTTAAATGGTTTTAAGACTCAAAAACAGGAGATTGATTTTATTACTCAGCAAGTTTTAGATTTAATTGAAATAGGAATGGAACCAGAAGAAATTGCTATTTTTGCTCGGACTCAACGGCGACTACTTCCAATTCAGAGTAGTTTAGATGAGGCGGGAATTCCTTGTTATTTATTTGGTAGTAAGGAGAATTCTGCTACTGTGGCACTAAATTTGGCGAAAATACATCAAGTAAAAGGATTGGAGTTTAAAGTTGTATTTATTGTTGATGTTTCGGATAAATATTTTCCTTTTGCTGGAGCAGTTAATCTACAAGCTCCCCTAGCAGAAATAGCTGAAGCAAAAGCTTTAGAAAAACGACTTCTTTATGTGGGAATTACCAGGGCGCGAGATCAGTTATTTATTTCTTGGACAGGTCAACCTAGTAGATTTTTGCAGGAAATAATTTTACATAAAAATCTTGGGGTAGTTGTGTAGAAAATATTTATTGAAACAGGAATTTGGGCATAATATAAAATTCCGCTAATATAGTAATTATTAATAAATTATTAAATAACTCTAAATATTTGTAAAATATATTTTTTCATAAAAGTATCAAAATGGTATAATTTTAAATCAGTTATAATTACAGCAAATTCCAACTATATGAAGTACAGATATTAATGTTCAAACCTCTCTAATGCGGGCATATTGCCCGCTATGGCTGTAACTCACAAAGGTGGAATCTGCGATAGTATTATACAATTTAAAAAAAATTAATATGATCTGAAAAATAAATAATTTTTATTAGATTTAAAAAAATCAAAAACGCTGATATCTGCAAACAACTATAATGATTAAAATTCCTAACTATCAAATCACAGAAAATATTTATGCTGGTAGTCGGACAATCGTTTATCGGGCTGTGCGGATTGTTGACCAATTACCTGTAGTTATTAAACTACTCAAAAATCCTTATCCCAGTTTCAACGAACTGGTACAATTTCGCAATCAATATACCATTGCCAAAAATATCAACTCACCTCTAATTATCAAAACTTATAGCCTAGAACCATACAAAAATGGTTATGCTTTGGTCATGGAGGACTTTGGAGGTATTTCTCTTCAGGAATGGAGAATAAAAACGGCAAACAAACTATCTTTGATAGACTTTTTAAAAGTCGCAATTATGATTAGTAATGCTTTGGAAATACTGTATCAAGAACGGATTATTCATAAAGATATTAATCCTAGAAATATATTAATTAATCTGCCAACAAAAACAGTCAAATTAATTGACTTTAGTATAGCATCTCTGCTCCCCAGAGAAACCGAAACTTTGATGAATCCTAATGTCTTAGAAGGAACACTGGCTTATATTTCTCCCGAACAAACAGGGAGAATGAACCGAGGTATAGATTATCGGACTGATTTTTATTCTTTAGGCGTAACTTTCTATGAATTACTTGCAGGAGAATTGCCGTTTCAATCCCATGATTTAATAGATTTAGTGCATTGTCATATTGCTAAAATGCCGACCGCATTAAAAAAATGGAAAGAAATTCCGGCAGTAATTTCAGATATTGTGATGAAGTTAATGGCGAAAAATGCCGAAGATAGGTATCAAAGTGCATCGGGATTAAAATCTGATTTAGAACAATGTTTAACTCAACTTCAACAAATAGGTAAAATCGAGTATTTTGAACTAGGAAAACGAGATATTGCTGACAGATTTATTATCCCTGAAAAACTCTATGGGCGAGAAACAGAAGTAGAAATATTATTAAATGCTTTTGAGAGAGTAAGTAATCCCCCCCAGACCCCCCTTAGTAAGGGTAAAATCCCCCCTCAATCCCCCCTTACCAAGGGGGGAAATTCGGAAATTATGCTAGTAGCAGGTTTTTCAGGGATTGGAAAAACAGCAGTCATTAATGAAGTTCATAAACCTATTGTCAAGCAACGAGGCTATTTTATTAAAGGTAAATACGACCAATTTCAAAGAAATATTCCTTTTAGTGCATTCGTGCAAGCATTCCGCGATTTAATCGGGAAATTATTATCAGTATCAGATGCCGAACTTCAAACCTGGAAAACTAAAATATTAACTGTATTAGGGGAAAATGGACAAGTATTAATAGATGTAATTCCTGAGTTAGAAAATATCATCGGTAAACAGCCACCAGCCATAGAATTATCAGGAACTGCAGCCCAAAATCGGTTTAATTTATTATTTCAAAAATTTGTACAAGTTTTCACAAGAAAAGAACATCCCTTAGTAATATTTTTAGATGACTTGCAATGGGCAGATTCGGCATCATTGAAACTGGTGAAATTATTAATGCAAGATACAGAATATTTAT
This sequence comes from Microcoleaceae cyanobacterium MO_207.B10, assembly GCA_030064835.1. GTDB lineage: Bacteria > Cyanobacteriota > Cyanobacteriia > Cyanobacteriales > Microcoleaceae > JASJEE01. The sequence goes on from JASJEE010000252.1 coordinate 5,674, forward strand.
TATTATTGGGAGCTTATCGGGATAATGAAGTTTCACCAGTACATCCCTTAATTTTAACTATAAATGAACTGCTAAAAACTGATGCCAAAGTAAATACAATTACTTTACCATCATTAACCGAATTCGATCTAAATCAGTTAGTGGCAGATACGCTCCATTGCGAATTATCCCTCGCTCAACCTTTAACAAAATTAGTTTATCAAAAAACCCAGGGTAATCCTTTCTTTGCAACTCAGTTTCTCAAAGTATTAAATGATGAGAAGTTAATTAGCTTTAATCGACAGATTCAACATTGGCAATGTGATATTGCCCAAGTTAAATCTTTAGCAATTACTGATGATGTAGTAGAGTTTATGGCATTACAATTACATAAATTGCCAACAGAAACTCAGGAGGTGCTAAAATTAGCAGCTTGTATTGGGGCAAATTTTGATTTGAATATGTTAGGAATTGTCAGTGAGAAATCACCTCAAAAAACAGCTACAGATTTATGGATAGCATTACAGGAAGGTTTAGTAATTCCTACTACAAAAGGTTATAAATTCTTTACCCAATCTGATAGTGAGGAAGTCTTGAAAGCTTCAGCAAATCCCACTTATCGTTTTTTACATGACCGGGTTCAACAAGCAGCTTATACCCTAATTCCTGACGAGGAAAAACAGTCAACTCATCTACAAATTGGCAAATTATTACAACAAAATTTATCAGAGATAGAAAAGGAAGAAAAGCAGTTTGATATAGTCGGACATTTTAATTTAGGAATTGAGTTAATTACTGAACCTCAAGAGAGGGAAGCCCTAGCCAAAATTAATTTGGCAGCTTCACAAAAAGCTAGGAATTCTACAGCTTATGTTGCTGCTAGAAATTTTGTGCAAACAGGGATTAATTTGCTGCCCACAGACTGTTGGCAAAGTCAGTATGAATTAACCTTGAATCTTTATGTATCTGCGACGGAAACTGCCTACTTGAATGGTGAGTTTGCAGAGATGGAAGCAATGGCAGCTATGGTTTTGGAATCGGCTAATACCATACTAGACAAAGTGAAAATTTATCAGATTCAAATCAACGCCTTGACCGTCAAAACTCAGATATTAGAAGCGATAGCTGTCGGTAGAATTGCCCTATCGCAATTGGGAATTCAACTACCATCTGAACCAGACGAATCCTTGATCAACACTGCCTTACAAACCCTTGCCAAGAAACTCGAAGACAAACAAATTGAAGAACTGATTCATCTGCCTGTGATGACTGATCCTGGGATGAGTGCAGCGATGCAAATATTAGCAATGTTGTTTGCCTCAATTCTGCAATCGAGTCCTACTTTGCTGCCACTACTTGGCTCCACAATGGTGCGTCTATCACTTGAATTTGGCAATTCACCCGCATCAACTATCGGATATGTAACTTATGGCATAGTGCTGTCTACTTTTTTGGGACAGGTAGAAAGGGGATATAGTTTTGGGCGAGTAGCTATAAGCTTACTTGATCGCTTGAATGTGCGCGAATTTAGGTGTGTCACCTTAATTACGTTTTGCGGTTTTATTCAGCATCGTGTAGAAGCACTAAGAGCAACAATTCCAACAGCAAAAGAAGCTTATCTGGCTGGTATGGAAATCGGTGATTTCCTCTATTCTGGCTACAGCATATTTAATTATTTTTATAATAAGTTTTTTGCTGGAGTAGCTCTGGATGATTGGGAAGCGGAAAGCGAAAATTACTGCCTTGTCTTAGCCAATGTGAAGCAAGATTCGGCTCTTGCTTACCTCAGAATGCAACAACAAACAGCACATAACTTGAGGAAAATTTTAGATCGACCGGATTTATTAAATGGCACTGCTTACGATGAAGGTTTGATGATTCCTAAGTACCATCAGGATAATGATTTTAATGCTCTAGGTACTATCTATACCTACAAATTGATGCTTGCCTATTTTTTTTGTGACTACACTAACACCCTAGATTACATTGCTGAGGCTAACCGAGCTTCCATCGCCACAGCAGGACAATTTCATACTCCAGTTTTCCATTTTTATGCAGCGTTAACCTACTTAACATTCTACTCTACCCAATCAGAAATTGAGCAAGCTAAAACTCTTGAGGAAATGAAAACTCATCAAACTAATCTCGCTGAGTGGGCGGATCATGCTCCAATGAATCACCAACATAAAGTAGACTTAGTAGAGGCGGAAAAATATCGAATATTAGGACAGAAAACTGAAGCGATTGAATTCTACGACCGCGCAATTGCGGGAGCAAATAAAAACGAATATCTTAACGAAGAAGCCTTAGCAAACGAACTTGCAGCTAAATTTTATCTCAATTGGGGAAAAGAAAAAGTTGCTGCCGGATATATGCAAGAAGCCTACTATTGTTATACCCGGTGGGGAGCTAAAGCCAAAGTTGCCCATTTAGAACAAAAATATCCGCAACTATTGGAGGTTATTTTGCAACGCCCTCAAGCTGCGAGTAGATTTCTGGGAACGATCTCTCCGAGTATAATAAAAAGCATTACTAGCACCACTAATACCCAAAACTCTACTTTCTGGTTAGATTTTCCCGCAGTGATGAAAGCAGCACAAGCTATTTCTGAGGAAGTAGAGTTAGAAAAACTCTTAGGTACTTTGATGCAAGTTGCGATAACTAATGGGGGTGCGGAAACAGGATTTTTAGTGATTCATCAACAAGCAGAATGGTTAGTCGTAACCAAGGCAAATCAAAACCAGACAGAAACCCTAGAAATTCCTTTCGTTGAATGTCAAGAATTACCCCAAAGCTTGATTTATTCTGTAGCGAGAAATCAACAAACGGCAGTTTTTGATAACTTGAGTGCGACACCGGAATTTGCAGGCGATCGCTACATCATTAGCCACGAACCAAAATCAGTTTTATGTACACCTATCACTAAGCAAGGGAAGTTAATTGCAATTTTGTATTTAGAAAATAATCTCACAGTAGGAGCATTTACAAGCGATCGGATTAAAACATTACAATTTTTAACCTCTCAAGCTGCAATATCAATTGAAAATGCCCGTTTCTATCAACAAGTAGAAAACTATTCTCAAACCTTGGAAGCAGAAGTAGAGCAAAAAACTGAAACATTAAGCCAAAAAGCATTTGATTTAGAGCAAGCATTGACAAATTTACAACAAACTCAATCCCAACTAATTCAGTCAGAAAAAATGTCTTCTTTGGGTCAAATAGTAGCGGGTGTTGCCCATGAAATTAACAACCCAGTCAATTTTATTTATGGGAATATTAAACCAGCGAGTCAATATGTAAATGACTTATTAGATTTAATTACTACTTATCAAAATACCTATCCGCAAACTGCTGAAATTGAAGCAATAATTGAAGAGATAGATTTAGATTTTTTGGTAGGAGATTTGCAAAAGTTATTAGGTTCGATGCAAAATGGAGCCAAACGGATTCGGGATATTGTCAGGTCGTTGCGGAATTTTTCTCGTTTGGATGAATCGGAAATCAAAAAATCAGATATTCACGAAGGGATTGAATCGACTTTGCTAATTTTACAACATCGGTTTCAAGGTTTTCAAGAGGAGGGTTGTGGGGTAAAGTATCCCGAAATTAAAGTGATTAAAAATTATGGAAAACTGCCATTATTTCTTTGTTATAGCAATCAGTTAAATCAAGTTTTTTTGAATCTTTTTAATAATGCTATTGATGCGTTGAATGAAGTCAGTAGCAATGGAGAAAATTCTGATTTTACTCCTACTATTACAATTACGACAGCAACTGAAGGTCGATTTATTCAAATTAAAATCTCCGATAACGGCCCAGGAATTTCACCAAAAATTGTTAATAAAATCTTCGACCCATTTTTTACTACTAAATCAGTAGGTTCGGGTACTGGTTTGGGATTGTATGTGAGCTATCAAATTGTAGTTGAACGGCACGGTGGAGAGTTAATTTGTGTTAGTAATATTGGTAGGGGAACTGAGTTTATTATGAAAATGCCAATCGCTTAGAAAAATTGTCGGGTGTATTAGACGGCTTAAATTCACCCTAGAAAATAAATTTAGCAACCCGTCGTAACGCACCATTTTAGATGTGTCAGTCCCATACTAGAATGACACTAATCGCGGGCAAGATGCCTAAAAAGCTTTTAATCTTAACACCACATTATTTGTAGGCAATTAAAGCAAAATTGTCGGGTGCGTTAGACGGCTTAAATTCATCCTAGAAAATAAATTTAGCAACCCGTTGTAACGCACCATTTTATTATACAAAATTGATAAATGTTTGCTACAAATATTATCAATCTTGGGTGTTGGGTGTTGGGTGTTGGGTGTAGTAAAATAATAGGAAAAACTAAGAAAAAAGCCGATTATAAAAGGGATAAAGTGGAAAAAATTTATTAATTGGTTAATACTTGAAGTTTTCTCAAGCATAACATTCTTTTTTCAGGCATGGTATTAGATGTGCCAGTCCAATACTAGAATGACACTAATCGCGGGCAAGATTCCCGCACTAAAAAGGTTTTAACTTCCCCGGCGGGAAGTCCCGCGCTCTCCATCCCCCCTAACCCCCCTTTGAAAGGGGGGAATAGAAGGGCAACGTCGGGAGTATGTCAA
>JASJEE010000021.1 GCA_030064835.1 Microcoleaceae cyanobacterium MO_207.B10
CATCAATCTAGGTCTGAAAAATCCATGCTGAAAGGTTTATCTAAAATCCAATAACTCCAACGTTGGGGTTTTATTTGAATTTACCGACAATCAGAAAACTTGTGGCGCGCTGCTCAACTGATCAATCTAGGTCTGAAAAATCCATGCTGAAAGGTTTATCTAAAATCCAATAACTCCAACGTTGGGGTTTTATAGTAGTTTGCAACTGTATCAGGTACATATATTTAGAGTTTTAGGCAAAATAAAAATTAAATAATAAAAATACCACATTATTAGGTTCGTGTGCTGTATCTTGATTTAATTAATCAGAGAAAAATTCGGAAGATCGCTGCTGACGTTAAGAAACCAGCGTACTAGAAATAAATGCTGAGAAATTTATTTAAAATCTAATAACTCCAACGTTGGATTTGAATTAAAACTCAATTTAAGGAAATACCATTCATAGGGAATAGTAGAAGCGACGGATTTCGATTCGAGATTATTGGCCATTAAATAAATGTCCTGATTACTAGCCAGATAATTCAAAGTTATGTATAGTCCGGAGGTGATATCCTCCTTTGTGAGAGTGTGAATAATTATGAGGAGTGAAAACAATGGTAGCAACACCATCATTCAAACCAACCTACGAACAAAAAACTTTTAACTTATCAGTCCCAGCAACAGAAACAACATTTGCTTGGAATCACAAATCATTGCCCACAACACCCCTATTCGGTACAGATGGCATCCGAGGCAAAGCAGGGGAACTACTCACCGCCCCCTTGGCCATGCAAATCGGTTTTTGGGCCGGGCAGGTGTTGCGCCAATATTCCCAAGCGGCGGGCCCTGTAATTATGGGGCAAGATACTAGAAACTCAGGTAATATGCTGGCAATGGCTTTGTCAGCAGGTTTAACTGCAGCAGGTTTGGAAGTTTGGCATTTAGGTTTATGTCCTACTCCTTGCGTTGCATATCTGACAAGTGTTTCAGCAGCAATAGGTGGGGTAATGATTTCTGCGAGTCATAATCCCCCTGAAGATAATGGGATTAAATTTTTTGGCTCTAATGGCACAAAATTACCTTTAGAATTACAGAAACAGATAGAGGCTGGAATTCGGGGAATGGCTGATTTTCCAGTAATTCATGGTGATTGGGGACAACATTACTACAGAGCCGAATTAATCAAAGATTATAGAACCTCTCTACATTCACCCCTGATACCAGAATATCTACAGGGAATGAAAATTGTTCTAGATTTAGCTTGGGGGGCAGCAGTTAATCTAGCAGCAGCAGTTTTTCAGACAATGGGGGCAGAAGTTATCTGTTTACATGACCAACCAAACGGCGATCGCATCAATGTAAACTGTGGCTCTACCCATCTGCATCACCTGCAACAGGCAGTAATAGAAAATAATGCTGATATGGGATTTGCTTTTGATGGGGATGCGGACCGAGTATTAGCAGTCGATGGTCAAGGTCGTGCCATTGATGGGGATTATATACTTTATTTCTGGGGTCAAAGCTTAAGTCAAGCTGGGTTACTGCCAAAAAACCTGATAGTAACAACTGTGATGGCTAACTTAGGATTTGAACGTGCTTGGCAAGAACAAGGCGGACAAATGTTGCGGACTAAAGTGGGAGACCAATACGTTTATGCAGAAATGCAGCGTACAGATTCGATGTTAGGTGGGGAACAATCAGGACATATTTTGTGCCCCCATTATGGCATTACAGGTGATGGTCTAATGACAGCCCTCCATTTAGCCACCCTGGTGCAAAAATCTGGAGTATCCTTAGTAGAATTAGTAGACCAAAGCTTTCAGACATATCCCCAACTACTCCGAAATATCCGGGTTGAAGACCGTGAACGCCGAGTTAATTGGCAAGAATGTGAACCATTAGTCATAGCTATTGAAGAAGCTGAGAAAGCACTAGCAGATTTTGGGCGGGTTTTAGTCCGAGCCTCTGGCACAGAGCCACTAATTCGAGTTATGGTAGAAGCAGTTAACGCTGAATTAGCAAACTATTGGACAGAGAACCTAGTCTTAGCAGTCCACCAAAATCTGGTCTAAACTCAGCCAGCAATGCCGACACAAAAGTCTAAAAAAAAATCGAAAAGTAAATCAAAAAAGAAAGGCAAACCTGCTGCACCCAAGATTAGTAAAAAGGAGTTAGCAGCTCAAAAGCGCCAACGAGCCAAGGATATTCAAAAGGCCATTGGCGCTCTTGTTACTTTTGGGGGCTTAGGAGCAGTAGTTGGAATCGCACTATTCTTTGTGGCTGACCCAAAGTTGGCTCTTGCTGGTGGGGGTGGTATTGCAGTATTAGGTATTTCCTACAAATATCCGATGTGGGGGTTATGGGGATTTCTGATATATCTGCCCTTTGCTGGCACTATTACTTATTCTATTGGTGGTGGAAGTCCCATATTTCAGCTTGCCAAGGATGGTTTCTATATTCCGGCAATTATTGCTATTGGTCTATGGTGCAAAAGAACAGGAAATCCGTTTATTATTCCCAAGGCACTGAAAAATCCCTTATACCTTTTATTGGGTTTTTGTCTGATTACTCTCATCTTTGTTAATGGTTTTCAACAGCTTGATCCACCAAGACCGAGTGATAAACCAATTTTTATGGGAATATTGGGGCTGAAAGTTTTCCTGGGTTATCTGCCGTTGATTACTGCTGCTTATTACCAAATTAAAAGTAAAAAAGAACTACTATTTGTAGCTCGTCTGACTTTAGTTCTGGCTATCATTTGTTGTCTTCTGGGTTTAATGCAGTACCAATATCTTTCTTCTGGAAAGTGTCAAGGTACTCGTGGTAAACAAGGAGAGGAACTTTTTAGAGCAACATTAGAAGCCAGGTGTTTAGTGGGAGGTTCCCTAGTTTTTAGTCCGGAAGTAGGGATGATTCGTTTGCCTGGTACTTTTGTTGCACCTTGGCAGTGGGGATGGTTTTTGATTGCTAACGCTGCTTTTACTTTTGCATCTGCTTTTAGTGACCCAAACCCTCTGTGGCGGATAGGTGGTTTATTTGGTATGGCAGTAGTTTTTGTGAATGCAGTTATTTCTGGTCAAAGAATTGCTCTAGCTCTAGTACCAGTTGTAACTATAATTCTTTTAGTGCTAACTGGTCAGGTTGCTAACCTCAAACGGTTTCTTCCTATTGGTATTGGGTTGGGTGTAGTTTTGGGAGTAGCAATGGTATCTAATCCTGCAGTTGTTCAGGAAAGGATAGATAGTTTTGCTAGTCGCTGGAATGCTTCACCGCCCACTGATTTTATTACTCAGCAATTTGAAGAGTCTAATCATGCTCAAGATGGAGTTTTTGGAAACGGATTAGGACGTGCTACAAACTCAGTTCGAGTTTTTGGTAAAACTAGGTTGATTGAGACATATTATCCTAAGTTAATTTATGAAATCGGACCTGTTGGCACAATTGGATTTTTAATTTTAGTTACGACTATTACTTTTACTGGTTTCAAAGCTTATCGCTCTGTTAAAGAGAAAAACTTGCGTAGTTTTGGAGCAAGTTATTGGGTTTTTGTTCTGATTATTAGTTATAACACTTATTATTATCCTCTAGATGTAGACCCAGTTGCGGTTTATTACTGGTATTTTGCTGGAATAGTTTTCAGGTTGCCAGAAATAGATAAACAGGAACAGGCAAGAATCAAAGCTGAAGCAGAAATGGAAAATAGTAAATAAGAAGGTGAAAAATGAACACAGAATCCTTAACCCAACAAAATCAACAATTAACTATTCCCATTTCCATTATCATTCCCACTTATAATCGTGAGGAACCTCTGGTAGATTCTATCGCAGATGTGCTTAAACAAGATTACCCTAATTTTGAAGTTTTGGTAGTTGACCAAACTGCTAGCCATCAACCAGAAGTACAAGCTTATTTAGAAGCCCAAGCTAATGCGGGTAAAATTAAATGGTTTCGTCTAAGTTGGGCAAGTTTACCAGGAGCAAGGAATTATGCTGTCAGACGCGCTAGTGGGGAAATAATTCTGTTTCTTGATGATGATGTGCGGTTGCCAGATGGGTTTTTAGTTGCTCACGCTCGTAACTATCTCGATCGCCCAGAAATAGGAGCAGTAGCAGGAAGAGTATTTGACCGGATGAAATTAGGAGATTCTGGTGGAGAGTTGGAAATAGAGGATTTGCCCTCAGAAGCAGCAGACCCTGGTATTGCTTGGTATCACATTGATTTAGTGCATACGGTTAAGCCTCAACAAGTCATTTCAGCAAGAGGGTGTAATATGTCGTTTCGCCGAGAAATTTTTACTAAATATGGGCTACATTTTGACGAGCGGTTTCGAGGTAGTGCGGTAAGAGAGGAATCAGATTTTTGTTTGAGGTTGCGACAAACTGGTTATCAAATTTGGTATGACCCACAAGCTTCTTTAGTTCATTTGGGTGAAGAGAGTGGAGGTTGCCATGACATTAGTACCCGCTCTCTCCAATATCAAATTACTTTCTATCACAATCACTTTTTTATGGGATTAAAAAATCTCACTCCTACTGAATGTCTGCGTTTCTTTGGCAAATTATTTGATTGTCATGTTTTGGGCAACCCACCTTGTTATAAAAGTGGTTCTCCCATCAAAATCATCACTCGTGGTAGCTTCTATACGCTTGGTTTTTTCAGTGCTTTAAAAACTTGGATAAAATCCAGTTGGGATGACGGTCAAATTTATACTCGACAAGCTGAATTAAATTCTCAAAAAACAGCTAGCAATTAGTTTTTATACCAAATTGATAAATTTTTGCTACAAACGAGCAGGGTTATTTATAGTAGTCAATAGTCAATAGTCAGTAATCAGTAGTCATTAAAAATAGGTTATTCATCCTTTTTTCTATGAAATAATTCTTGTCAATCGACGATATATCTGAGTTAAAGCATTTTTGTTGACCCAATTATTTGTAACATTCCCCCGCCTCCGCGTTGGCGCAGCCTGTGCGTCAGCACATGGGCAAGCTTTTTTCAAAATAGTATTACTTAGAGAAAAGATTGTTTGTGAAGGAAATAAAAAATGAGATAGGGAATAGGGAAGAAGGAATCAAAACAACTATTTCTCACTTAAAAATATAGGAATATATTTACCTCAAATCTCTCTATCTACCAGATTTTAATCCTTTGAAGTCTGACCACTTTTAGATTTTAGTAACTATTCATTCTCTTATACCATTTCTCCATGAAGTTGCGCTTAATATAAAGATGAGAATAGTCAGTGTAATCAGGTCTGAGCAACAATTATTAAGGGCATTGTTACAGAGAAATGGTATTAATACTTATTTGACAAACAGTTTCTTACAATAAAAATCTGAAATATCACCACAATAACAACTATGAAAATCTTAGTAGCTAGCCATACATATATTGTTGATTTAAACAGAGAAAAATTACGCGCTCTTGCCAAACTGGAATCAGATATTGAAGTAACAGTTGTTGTACCTCGTCGCTGGAATCCCAAAGGCGTACAAAGTCAAATATTTGAAACCAAATTTATTGATGAAGGTTCATTTCAAGTAGTACCAATTTCTAATTACAGCGAAAATAATCAAGCTTTACTAACATTCGGCCCGGATTTAATTGGTTTACTCCGAAAATTTAAGCCGGATATTATTCAAGTTGAACAAGGTTCAAAAGCTTTAACCTATGCTCAGTTTATTACCTTGAATAAGCTATTAAGACTCAAAGCAAAAAATTTGTTTTTCACTTGGTGGAATTTGCCTTATGAACTTAAATTTCCCATTTCTTTACTAGAAGCTTATAATCTGAAAAATACGGATGGAATTGTTACCGGAAACCTGGATGGAGAGGAAATATTAAGACAACGAGGCTATAAAGGAGCGATTAAAGTAATGCCTCAGTTAGGAGTAGATGAAAGTTTATTTAAACCGGAATCTCAGCCAGAATTAAGAGATAGTTTGGGAATTAAACCTGATGATTTTGTTGTTGGTTTTGTAGGGCGTTTTGTGGAAGAAAAAGGATTATTAACTTTAACTAAAGCCCTGGCAGGTTTACAGGAAAAAACTTGGAAATGGCTGCTTTTAGGAAGAGGTGAATTAAAATATACTTTGCTAGAAAAAGCAACAGAACTAGGAATAAAAGATAGACTCATTTTCGTGGAAAGTGTTCCCCACGACCATGTACAAAAATATATTAATCTGATGAATACTTTGGTATTACCATCAGAAACTACTTATAAGTTTAAAACTTTAACTTCTGTGGGTTGGAAAGAACAATTTGGTCATGTTTTAATTGAAGCGATGGCTTGTAAAGTGCCTGTAATAGGTTCTGATTCTGGGGAAATTCCTCATGTGATTGGAGATGCTGGTTTAGTATTTCCAGAGGGAAATATTGAGGATTTGAGACACTTTTTAATGCAGTTGATGGAGCAAAAAGATTTAGCTGAAGAAATAGCGCAAAAAGGTTATGAAAAGGCAATGGATAAATATACAAATAAAGCTTTAGCTAGGCAGTTGTTGGATTTTTATCAGGAGTTGATATAAGTAAGGTAAAAAGGTAAGCATTCAGCTATTAGCCGTCAGCTTTTCCTGCGGAATGCTAAGCAAACAGCAATAATATCTAAACTTTAAGGACTTGCTCTAAATAAATATAGCCTTTAAAGTCAGCTTTTATAGCAAGATTCAATTTGCCTCAATTAATAAAGCTTTTATCTAAAACTAAAATAAATAGCTGATAGCTGATAGCTGACTGCTGAATGCTTACGTAAAAAGTTAAAAGTGAGGTTATGATTGAATCAGGTACAAAATTTTGAATTTTACTAAACAATTAATAGTGGAGCTAGTAATAGGTAAGTTTGTGATTGAGAAGAGTTGACGACTGTATCTGGTAATCTAATTATTTAAAATAGGTTTATATATAGCATTCCTCTGCGTGCTTTTGAAAAAAATATCCTAGAAATAGGGAACAGGGAACAGGGAACAGGGAACAGGAGTAAGAGTTTCAGGATTTTTATCTATTTTTTGATTTGTTAGAAATAATTTAGGATTCCTATATGTACCTTGCCTACATCATAAATGCTATAAATAAAACAGTTTATCAAGTTGTAAAATTAACTATATGAAAAATACAAAACTTAGAAAAATATCAGTGAGTTTATTTGTAACTATCTTGATATTAGCTACTCCAATAGTAGCACAAAGACCACAAATTCAACAGTTAGTTGAAACTAAAGAATGTCGGGGATGTAATTTAGTAGCTGCTTCTCTAAATAGGATTGACTTAAAAGGTGCAAATCTCCCTAATGCTGACTTAAGTAGTGCTGATTTATTTGCAGTTGATTTGAGTAATGCAAATCTCCTGAATGCTAAGTTAAGTGGGGCAAATTTAAGTCGCGCTACTATAGAAAACTCTAACTCAAGAAATGCTAATTTTGAACTAGCTAACTTAAGTAATGCGAATCTGAGAGATTCCATTCTCAAAAAGACAAATTTTACAGCTTCTAACTTAATTAGAGCTAATTTAGGTAATACTAATCTAACTGATGCTAATCTAACTGATGCTAATCTAACTGATGCTTATTTAAAAGATGCTAATCTCAAAAATGCTATTCTTGAGAATGCTAATTTTACTGGTGCTGATCTGCGAGGTGTTTCTCTAATTTATGCTGATTTAAGTAATGCTAATCTGACAAATGTAGATCTCACAGGTGCTAACCTTACAAGAGCTAATCTCTCAGGTGCAGATTTGAGTCAAGCTAACTTAAAAGATGCTAACTTGAGGTGGGCAAATTTGAAGGGTGCTAACCTAAAATATGCCAATCTTGATGATACAAGAATCAAAGATGCTTATCGGTAAAAAAGCTCATTGATAAGTTAATCTAAGTAAAAATTTTAGAGGTATGATTGAGCAGTTATATTAGTAAGTAGTAAATAAATTTTATTACTTTTCAGATTTTGGTAAATTGAAAGTCTTGATTCTCTAGTGCCAGAACAATAATCTGACATCTATACATCTATATATATTTATAAGTCCAAGATGTGAGTTCAACAGGGTTTAGTTTAGTTCACTATTTAGCTAGACATATACAGCATATTCCATGTAAATGTCATAGGTTAAATTTAACAACACTGGAGAAGAATACTCATTTAATCTGTCTATATATGCTTGAAGAACAATTTGAGCTTCGCGATGTTGGATCAAATATTGTCCTAATTCTTGGTCGGTCACAGCAGCATAATTAATTTGATTCATCAAGTTACTTCCTCATTCAGCCTAATTTAAAATTCAATATTTCTAGCTAAAATTCACAACTTATAAGTCCTATTTTGTGTGAGTTGTTATCCAAAAAATTAGGACTAATATTATATTGTATTATAATTAGTAAATTTCAATAATAAACATATCAAAATATACTATGACTAAAAATAGTAGTAAATCCTGGGATGAAAATTGGCAAATTATTGAGAATATTGGTGGCGGTGGTCAAGGTCAAACCTATCTAGTTGAGCCTAAAAATAATTCGTTTCCCGTTAATCAATACGTTCTCAAAAAACTTAACAAACAAAATGACGCTGAAAGACGTTCAAGAATGCGTAGGGAAGTGGTTGCTTTAGAAACAATAGATTGCTCAGGAATACCAAGGTTAATTGATTCAAATACGCAACTTTTCAAGTCAGATACTCCTCTTTATATGGTAACTGAATTTATATCCGGAGATACCTTATCTGATTTGGTCAAAACAGAAGTAATGAATATTTTTAGTGCTGTAAGTTTGACAATAAAACTATTAGATACTCTAGAATATTGCCATCAAATAGGAATAGTACATAGAGATATTAAGCCGGATAATATCATCATCAAAAATAATGATATTAGCACTCCAGTATTAATAGATTTTGGGATTTCTTTCAATAAAGTTGATGAGTATGGTACAGATTTAACACCAACATGGCAACATTTAGGAAATAGGTTTTTTCAACTTCCAGAACTTGGAGAAAAAAGTAGTTTACAAAGAGACCCCAGGTCAGATATTACACAAATTTGTGGAATTTTGTTTTTTACAATAACAGGAAAATTTCCTCTGTATCTTTTAGATTCTGAAAATGGAAATAAGCCACATCAGAGAAAAGAAGCTAAACAAAAGTTATCAGTTCTACCTGAGTATATACTATCTAAAATAAATAGAGTTTTTGATAGAGCTTTTGAGATGAAAATAGATTCTCGTTGGCAGTCTATTCCTGCACTTATGGCAGCTTTGATAGATATATTAGAATTAGAAAATCAAGCAGGGAATAAAACTGAACCTATTTTAGATAAAATTAAAAATAAGCTCTCAAGTTCTTCTAATCTACAGAAGAAATTATTTAAAAATATAAGTCAACAAATTATTGAAGAAATTTACGATATTGTTCCTGATATAGCTAAAGAGTTTAGTCATGATTTGGGAATTCTTGTAGCAGCACACCCAAAAGAAAGATTGAGAGTTGAAATCAATTGGGATAACTTAACTTTTTCAGAATATGTTATTGGTATAAGCTATACATATTCAAATGAATCATTTTACCCTAAATTTAAAGGGTATATAACAGGAAACGAAGTTGTTTTAGTATCAAGCATCAAAGAACTTCCCACCGAATTAGGACTTAGCAATTTGACAGAGACTTCAGATAAATTACCAGACATATCTCAAGAAGAAGTTGAGTTATTAAGAACTCCTCTAAGTGGAGAACCAGACTTTACTGGTTTTGCAGAACGTCTCAGAAAGTTTTATGCTGAAGGTGTAGAAAGTATAATTTAAAACTAATATAAAAAAAGGTGATTTAAACCTGGACTTAACTATTTTACTTATAGCAATTCCAGGATTTTTAGCCAGGGAATTAAGTACATTTTGTTAGCTGATAACTAACTGGTAAAAGCTGATAGCTAATTAGGGTTTGCTAATTAAATATTAAAGCATTAGAATATTAAAATATTAAAGCTTCTAGCCTTTTTGGGTCGAAAAAAGAGCAAGCTTTTCCGTTTATAGATATGCAAAAAGCGAGAATTTTAGGCAGAAAAATCCAGAAAAACCAAGGCACAACTCTTACCGAAAAATTAAGGTATAAATACTCTCTATTCATGGCGAAAAAGCGGTCGTTTGCGGAGCAGTCCGTAGGATGGGATGGCGTTTGCTACCGCAAAGCTTCGCTAAAGGCGAAGCGTCCCGGAGGGAAAGGTCTCCCGCTCTTAACAAAGCTGCTCCGAAGTGCGCCATATCCAATCGACCAAGAGAAGAAAAAAAAATCCTTTTCGCCAATCTTCTTCTTGATAAGAAGAGGTAATTATTAATTATTAATTATTGAATCCTGCCACCTCTACAATTCCCATTTATCCTAACTCCTACCCTTACTAGCTGACTGCAAATTTAGCCTAATTTAGAATTCTCAATTCTCAATTCTCAATTCTCAATTCTCAATTCTCAATTCTAATTAACATTAGTCAAACTCTTAAACTTACCAGTAAACCTATTAAAGAACAACTCTAAAACCGTCCGTTTACCAACATTAATATTAGAGTTAACCGCCATACCATTTTACAAACCAATTTCCAAATCATTTTCATTATCTGGAACAAAAGATTGGTGCTTCTGGAGATATATAAACTTTTAGGTCTCCAGACCATGAACTTACTTTTCCTGGATTACAACCTTCTTTAATTCCATCAGCTTCTAATTCTAAAGTATAGGTTCCTTTGTCAACTTTTCCTAGATTTACTCTGGGATAATTAATAACTTGCACATCTTTTGATTTAGGATGTTCATATTTTTGATACTTTTCAAATTTGTCATCTAAATAAAAGTTGATTAACGTTGGAGCACAATGAGTTGTACCAGGGTGGTACTCGACTTGTAAATTTCCTTTCCTCTGTACTTCAATTATTTCTTTGCGACGAGGTTTACAACGTTGACCAGTAGTTTCACATTCTATTTTTTTATCTCCTAACCTTATATCTTGTACTTTTTCTGATTTATTACAGATACTGTTAAGGATTAATTTCCCTACTCCTCCAAATATTAGAACTATTATTGCAAAGCTTCCTGCAATAATAGCAGCAATAACTTCTTTACTTAAAAATGGATTATTTTGGTTATTATTAGTCATCTAATTTATAATTTTTAGATTATAGCTACTATAAAAATACAACTTGAGATTAAATTTATTGATTAATCAATAAGTATACTAATTATACCAGGCGATCGCCTACTCCTTTCTTTCCATCTGCTTACGAATAGCAGCTTGAATTTTCTCATCAAAATCAGGATCCTTAAAAGTAGTAATAACTTTTTTATCTGGACGCTCACTTAATCTGTCTAGATATGCTTGAAGAGCAACTTTATCCTCACGATGTTTAATAAAATATTGTCTCAACTCTTTGTCAGTCATAGCAGAATAGTTAATTTGACTCATTAAATTACCTCACCATTTAATTTAATTTCCAATTCAATTTCTTCTTGATTTCCGGCTATAATATACAAGTTACCAGAACGTTCATCTATACATATTAAGATGTATAGGTTGGAGCATAAAATAAGTTAATTGATAACAAATACGATACAGACTTTTCAATTGTGATTCGGTAGGCATTAATAAATATAACTCAAACGTTTTAACCTCCCAGTAAATCTATAAAAATTAGTTATCTCCAAAGATAAATTCATCTATTAGCCAAGGATTGAAATCCTTGGCATCTTAAATCTTGTTTTGAGTTTTTAACTCATACAATTCAAGGTAATGAAGCTGTTAACATAGTTCCTCCGCAGGAGGCTAGCTTACTGCTGAAAGCTAAAAGCTAATTAACATTAGTCAAGCTCTTAAATTTGCCAGTAAACCTGTTAAAGAACAACTCTAAAACCGTCCGCTTACCAACATTAATATTTGAGTTAATTGCCATACCATTCTGCAAACCAATTTCCAGATCGTTCTCATTATCCAGAACAAAAGTTTGCCGTTCTAAATCAATTGTAGTTTCAAAAGAAAAATAAGGTCTTCCTGCTTCTTGGTCTGGTGGAATAGCATCATCACTAATAGAAATAACCTCCCCAGTTACAGTACCAAATTCATTAGCTGGTAAAGCCTCAACTTGTACTTCTACAGGTACACATTCAACATCACTTAAACCTAATTTTTCTCGGTTTTCTTTAAGTTCCGGACAAGCACATTTTTTACCCGGTTCACATTCAATAACTTCCCCACCAGCTAATTCTTGATCGTGATAGGGTTCCAATTTTTTCCGTTTATCATTTAAAGCTTTTAATACCAAAGCAATATCTTTATTCTGAATATAAACTACCGCCTCTAAACCTTCATCATCATCTAATACTGTTAATAGTGGTTCAGTTTGTTGAGCTTCATAAGACGCATCCTCACATCTTTCTGGTTTAATATCTCCTGGTTTCAGCACATCATTAATTACATATTGACAAATAGGATCATTTTTAATATTTAGAGAAGATTCTTCTTTACTGACTGGTTTTAAATCAAAAATTACCCCAGAAACAGGTGCTTTTAAAACTTGATTATCACGAGCTTCTTGTAACTTTTCAATCTGAGCATTAACTTCCGTAAGTCGCTTTTGATTATCTAATTTTAGGCGAGTAAATTGAGAATCTATCCGGGAAATTTCTCTACCTTCATTCTCAGCAATTCTGGCATAAAGTTCTCTCGCCCAAGCATCCCTTGTATTTTTTAATTGTTCTTTGGCACGATTAATCGCAACATTTAATCTTTGTTGTTCTAATCTCGCCCTTTCTACTTCTGCTTGACGCGCTTTTATCTCTCCTTCTCTGGAATTAATATCTGCTTCTCTAGAATTAATTTCCGCTGCACGAGTATTTATTTCCCCTTCTAAAGTATTAATATCTGCTCGGCGAGAATTTACTTCTCCTTCCCTAGCAGTAATATCTGCTAACCGAGAATTTACTTCTCCTAGCCGAGTATTTATTTCTCCTGCTCTTGCTTGAATTTGGTCTTGCTGTCTTAAAAGTTCACTTTCGCCTCGGAATACTTCTTGTTGTTGACGTTTTTGTTGTAGTTCAGCTATAGCTCCTTCTTCTACCAAAGGTGATATTTGGTCTAAAATTTCTTGGTTAGAACCTAATACTTGTTCAGACTTACTTAATTGCCCTTTTGCTAGTTCTAATTGTTCTTGAGAATATTTTAATTGTTCCTGACTATTTTTAAGTTGTTCTTTCGCAAAGGAGAGTTGTTTTTCTGTATTATTTAACTGCTCATAAGCAAAAGCTAGTTGTTGTTTACTATTATTTAATTGTTGTTTAGAAAATTGTAATTGTTGACGGGAATATTGCAACTGGTCTCTGGCTACTCTTAATTGTTCTAGAGCAGCTTCTTCATCTTCTTCAGCTTGTTGAAGTTGTTTTTCTAGTTCTGCAACTTGCAATTCGACAGTACCTACACGAGAATTATATTCAGCTTTATAGTTAACATATAATCCTTGTAAACTAGGGTCTACATTAATCAAACCACCTCTATTTAGATAAAGTTCATCAATTAAAGCTTTATATGTTGTATTTTCTGATATCCTAGTTTGTCGCTCTTCAGCAAGTTTTTGTAAATCTGGAGGCAAAGCTTCCGGAACTTTGCCATTTAGTACATCTTGATAAAACTTATTTTCCCTAATAAGGGTTTCTCTTAATTCTTGAGCAGAAGCTAAATCCGCACTAGGAGCAGTGGGGCTAAAAGTTAGCAATGGTTGATTTTTCTCTACGCGATCGCCATTTTCCACGTGCAGTCTCACCACATTGCCACTTGTAGGAGCTTGGACATCTATGGAACCATCTTTAAGTTCTAATTGGCCAGTTGCTGGTACTGCTTGGTCAATCTCAGCAAAGTAGGCCCAAATTATCGCGGAACTGGTAATTAACATAATCATCCACAGAAAAAGCCGGGATAATATGGCTGGTTTCTCTAAAATTACTGGTTGTTCGTTTAATGATGTAGATTGAGTATTCATTTTTTTCTTAACTTTTGCCTATATAGTGTAAGCATTTCCTGCGGACTGCTGCGCAAACAGCTATTAGCTGTCAGTTCTTCCTACGGAATGCTGCGCAAACAGCTTTTTAATGAATCAAGCAAGCATTCGTTTAACTTCTACTACATTTTCAACCAGAGATTCATACTCTGAAGCTTTGATAAAATTCAGGTCGCGAGCAAGCAAAAGATGATACTCAAGCTCACTAGCTGAACCCATAGCAATTTGAAGAAAACGACATAGTTCAGCGTCTCCACTTCTACCAAATCCTTCTGCAATATTTGCGGGAATTGAAGCACAACAAAGACGAGTTTGACTTTTCAACCCATACAATTCTGTTGCAGGAAATATAGATGTGGCTAGATAGACTGCTAAGGTTAACTAATGAGCTTTTGCCCATACTTTTAATTCCTTAAAGTCTCTCAATTGTTTTTTCCTCCTTTAAAGGCCACGAGAGCTAATAACTGATAGCTGATAGCTGACTGCTGAATGCTTACTTTATTGTTGAGATTCTTGTTGTTGATATAAACAGAAATAACGTCCTTTTACTGCCATCAACTCATCATGGCTTCCCTGTTCTACCACCGAACCTTGATCCATCATAATAATAGTATTAGCATTTTTCACTGTAGTTAAACGGTGAGTAATAAAGAACACTGTTGTATTAGCAAAAGACTCAGCTAAATTCTCACAAACTTGACGTTCCGAACTATAATCTAAAGCGCTAGTTGCCTCATCTAAAATTAACAACTTCGGGTTTTGTAAAACCGTTCTAGCAATCGCAATTCTTTGCCGTTGTCCCCCTGATAGTGAGCTGCCTCTTTCTCCCACCATTGTGTTATAACCACTAGGCAAATTCATAATAAAATCATGAGCCACCGCTATTTTAGCAGCCCTAATAATTTCATCAGTTGTAGCATCCGGATTTGTCAGAGCAATATTATCTTGAACCGTACCATTAAACAGGAGAGTATCCTGCAAAACCACCCCAATTTGACGACGTAATGAATATAATTCTACCTTTTGAATATCATAACCATCAACAAAAATTCGACCAGAAAGTGGCGGATATAAACGCTGCAATAATTTCATCAACGTACTCTTTCCAGAACCACTCAAACCGACAATTCCCACAAAAGAACCAGCCGGAAATTCCAAATTTATATTCGCTAATTGTAAAGGTCCGCTTTGATTAAATCTGAAAGAAATTTCCTCAAATTTGACACTGCCATTAATCGGTGGCATATCAATATTATTCCGGTCTTCCTCATCTACTTCCGCTTCAGTATCTAATACATCTCTGAGTCGTTCAATTGACATTCCCACTTCTTGGAAACTTTGCCAAACACTAACAAAACGGAGCAACGAACCTGTCACATTACCCGCAATAATTCGGAAGGCAATTAATCCCCCCACAGACAACTGACCATCTATTACTAAATAAGCACCAACCCATAAAAGTGCTAATCCTGAAAGTTTATTTAAAAAGGTACTAATAGAACTAGAAGTAGTCTGAGTCAAAACAGTATTAAAACTTGCAGTCATAAACTTAGCATAACGAGCCGACCATTCCCAACGAGACCGCAATTCTAAGTTCTGAGCTTTAACAGTTTGCACCCCATTTAATACTTCTACTAAATAAGATTGAGAATCAGCATAACGTTCTGCCTTTTTCCGTAGTAACCTTCTCACAATAGGAGAATTAATCACAATAATTCCAGCAAAGAAAGGCACCCCTGCCAAAGCTACAGCCGTCATTAATGGGTTAAGAGCGAGCATCACAGCAATATAAATTACTGAGAAAACCGCATCCAAAACCACAGTTAAAGCAGTACCTGTCAGAAAATTCCTAATATTAGCTAATTCACCAATCCTACCAGTCAAATCACCCACCCGGCGATTATCAAAATAATTAAGTGGAAGACGGAGTAAATGGTCAATTACTTCCGAACTAAGTTTGACATCTATCCGGTTAGTAGTATCTACAAATAAGAAAGTTCTTAAACCCCCCAATAAAGCCTCAAACAGAGCCACCAATAACATCAAGATACCCAGAACATCTAGAGCCTCAATATTACGTTGCCCCATGACTTTATCAATAATAATCATCGTCATTAAGGGGTTGACCAAGCCAAATATCTGCACAAAAAATGAGGAAATCAACACCTCAATAAAAACCGTGCGATGCTCCATCAAAGAAGGAACAAACCACCAAAAACTAAACTGTTCCTTCTGTTCCGATTTTGGCGCTTGGAGCAGCAAAACCTGTCCAGACTCTCCCCAAATTTCGGCGAACTGTCCTGGTTTAAGTCGGCTTAATCCTGATTCTGGACTACCAACAACAATCTCTTGTTCTGTAATGCTGTAGAGAATAGCAAAACTATCCTGCCACGGTATTAAAGCTGGAGCTTTCAGACGGTTAACTGCTGCTGCCGGTACCTGTACTAGTTGGCCACTTAATCCCATCATTTGAGCGATCGCCCCACAAGCTTGCATAGATATTCTGCCTGCAGTCCGAATTTGATTATCCAGTACCCGGCGAATTACGTCCCGGCGAAACTTCAGACCCAGATGCTTTGCCAACATCTGAAAGCAAGCCAAAGGAGCAGCAATTTGTCCCTTAGCCCTAAATATGGGATATTTTGTAGATTGAGTATCTTGAACAACTGTTGGTTCTGGTGGGCGGGCGGGTGCTTGGGGCACCATTGACACATCTATGGGAGCAAGTGGAGTTTTTTGTGTCTCATTTTCTCCAGTAATATCTTCTGTTGTTTCAGCTTCTTCATATTTTTGTTCTGGGAACCCCAGAATTCTCGCCCCAGTAGTCCCTTCTATTTTTAAAGACTTACCTACTCCATCCAAAACTATCTGACTACCGGGAGCAAAGTCTCCGACTATCCCACTACTGACCAACCAAATTTTTTCTGGGTCTAGAATAGATGCTAATTCTTTGGTTTTTTGTCACCTTTAGGTAGATTGATTACTACCGTATTTTCGGCAACATTGTTAGATAGTTCTTTGAGGTTGCTACTAACTTCAGCTCTTCTCGCAAATTCTTGGCTAAGTAGCTCAAATATTTCACTGACTGCCGGACATTCAAGAAAAACTTCCCCAAATTCTGGTTCAGCTTCTAATATTGCCAAAAAGTCCGCTGCGGGTAAGGTAACAGCAATTAAATCTGTTGATGCAAGTGCTGTTTCACAAGGCATTCCCCGTAGCAACCCAGCCCAACCCAAAATTTCTCCTGGCCCGGCTAATTGCAAACTGACATGACGTTGCGATCGCTGGTCATATCCTAATACTCGTGCCTGTCCCTGATAAATTATCGCTACCTGGGTAGGCATTTTTTCCCGTTCAAATAGTGGTTGGCCAGTACGGTAGCCTAGTAGTTGACATTTTCCCACTAATTGAGTTTTCAGGGCATTTTCTGAAAGAAGATTAAATGGTGGCTTATTTGCCAGAAATTCTTGTACTTGTACTCTTGATATTGTCGAAGAAGTTGCCATCGAGTTTATTATAGTTTCACTCTAGTTCGGGGATACCTAATTGATTTTCCCTTGTACTTTAGGTCGGATTTTAAGTTATATCAAATTGCTTACATTTAAAATTTGAGAGCAGCCAATTATCCCTATACTTTCACATCTGAACGTAGAGGTTTTAGGGGACCAATTTTACCTATTTGTTCTCGTAGCCAATTTTCAAATAATTCATCCATTAGAGCCCGACGCATTGAATCATCAAGTTGTGCTGGAATAAACTTTTCTAACCTAATAATTACTGTCCATTCTGTTAATGGACGTGGTGCCCAGATTTGACCAGGTTGACTTACTGATAAAATTTTACCTATAGCAGGGTGTGGTTGACTTAGAGCAACTGGCCCTAATAATCCTCCTGTTCGTCCTTCAGGACCTTCAGAATATTGACGTGCAACATCCGCAAAGGTTTGCTCTCCTTCTACTATGCGAAAGTATAGTTCGTGGGCTAGACCTGGATTTTTTGTCCGAATTAGAGAGTACACTACCTGGTCTAAGGTGCTTTTACGAGTTAGAAAATACCTTTCTACTTGATTGCTCCAGGTTTCTTGTTTAAATTTTTCTAGTAATATTGGCCGAGTTGCCATTTCTTCTAGTTGTTCTTGGGTTATCCCTTGGCTTTTGAGCCATGCTTGTTTAGTTTCAGGGTTATTTAGTTGGTATTGGCTCTCAAATTTTTCTAGGGCAGCCGATTTTTCTGCTTCTGTACAAGTCAAGTTGGCGATCGCTTGGTCAATAATCACCCCTCGCAAAAAATGAGGCATTAACTGATAACGTTGTAGTAAGGATGGGATATCCTGAGCTTGAAGTAATTTATCACCTATTTGAAACAGTCCTGTCATTTTTTATATCTCCAACTGACTTGCACTATCTCTTTTAATTTAGTCTTCTACTGAAAGAAGTGACAAATAACTTACCTGATTAAGTCTTGACCACTTCACTCGACTCGCTTGATTTTGTCTGATGTTTGACCCCTGACGCTTTTCTGTCGGAAGCTGTTCCTTTGCTGATTCAATACTTATGTACTAGCTACCAAGGTTTTAGGAAAAATTCAGATTTTAGATATGAGTAAAAATCTATACTTAAGTTAATCAGTAACTAAAACAATAAAAATGGTTTTTTGTAAGTATTGCCCCTGATAGATATCATCATTAAAATATATATTATCTCCATCATAACATTGGCTTACTCCCCTACTTTCCATACTTAGAAATCTTTTATACATCTCATTGAAATTACTTGACAAAACTAGATTATTGTAGTATATAGCAAATTTGCTCTGCATAAGTATGACCATCCAAAAATTTAGGATTAGAGGCCATTTTTTGTTGAATTTGGTTGCGATAATACCAACGTAAGTTTTGGTCGGTCGCTAATGCTACACTTATATCCATATATTCTTTCTCCGTATGAGTAATTAATTCCGGTAATTCTAGTTCTGTGATTAAGGCTGCTATTTGTCTACTTTTTAATGTTTGACTTTCTCTGACAACAGTGGGTATTCCTAGCAAAAAACATTCAGCTATTGGGGTAATGTCTGAAGGTAGGAAAGCATCTAAATATACATCGGCTAGGTTGAGGCATTTTTGAAAATCTTCCCTTGATTTGAGATTCTTAATCACAATTATCCGATGTTTATCCAGGCCAAAATCAGAGCATCCCAATTGCATTTGTTTCCATAACCATATTTCTTGATAATCTTCTGGCTCGAAACGGTAAGGGCATAATACTAGGATGGAATTAGGGACAGCAGCTATGATTTGCAACCAAGTTTGTCTCTGTTCTGGGTAAAGTTGATGAGTATGAGCGCCAGAAATAAATATAATGGTCTTGGAGTCAGCACCCCAACTAGCACGAGTAGGGCCAACTGTTGGTTTGGTTGGGGGGGGGAAATTGAGAGATAAACCAGAACCGGGCAAAGTAACCAGGGAGGCAAGTGGGGGTGCTTCACAAAATGCTTTTTCCCCAACAATAGAGTAATCTAAATTTTGGATGCCATTAGGTAAGGCACTAGTAGTTATTTGTCGCCGTGCGAGTCGATGCAAAGCTAAGTTACAGAAAGAGTTAGCTTTATCAGCAGGATTAGTAGCAATCAGCAAAATATCCAGCTTATCAGCGCGGATAGCATTTACCTGCTCAGATAGATTTCCGGACAAATTCCTAGACCAATCTGCTTTTTGACAATAAACACCCAGCATATCATTTGTAATAGAAAAATAATATAACACTATTTCAAACTCATGTCTACCTAAATTTTCAAGCAGAGAAATAACAGCAAAAGTATCATCTTTAAAACTTAATTTATCGAGCAATATTCCGAGACGAATTTTATAGATATTCTCTGTTTTTTCAGGAAAAGAAAAATCAAGTTGATAACCATGAGACTGCAAACAAAACTCCCTAACCGCAAACACCTGCTGCCAAAAATCAAGCAGCGATAAATCAGACAAAACCAAACCACTTAAATCCACATCATAAGTTAGAAAAGCA
Source organism: Microcoleaceae cyanobacterium MO_207.B10 (assembly GCA_030064835.1). Lineage (GTDB taxonomy): Bacteria > Cyanobacteriota > Cyanobacteriia > Cyanobacteriales > Microcoleaceae > JASJEE01. Next base: position 20,013 of record JASJEE010000021.1, read on the forward strand.
GCAATATTCTCTTTAACTTCCCAGTGACTATTAGAAAAAACATTACCTTTCAAATAAACCATCAAACCCCGAACATACTCACAATATTTATCCCTATCTCCAACATCTTGAAAATTGAGAGGAGCAGCAAACAAAAAACCAAGAAAATCAGCAAAAATCCACCTTGGCAAAACAGCGCAACGATAATTTATAGGCAACTCAAAAGCAAACCGATAAAGCAGAAAAGCCAAAATCTCTTGAAGCAGATTATTTCCAGAAAAATTTATCTGCAAACCACCAACAAACTCCCATTCAGAATCAGTCAAAACCTCATTTTTAATCCCACTATGAAGCAGCAATTTATAAACCCTACCTATTTCACCAAGATAAGAAAACTTTAACTGCTCCTGAGAAAAACCCAACAACTTTTCCGCAACTAGACGACGCAGTTGACGGAGACTATTTAACACCGACTCATTAGTAGGATAACGACGATATTCTGCCACTAAATTTGCGACTTGAGAAAAATCATAATTTGACAGAAATCCTAATTTTTGTCTGACAGTTGCTTTAACTTCAGGAATCAAAAAGTTATAAGTAGGATTCTCCAAAATTTTCTGATAAAACCGCTGATAATCTTGCGAATTTTTTCCAGAAGCAAGATTTAATTGAGTTTGCTGACGAGGATGAATCCGAAGTTTAGATAAACTCTTATCCACAAATCCAATTTTGTAATTTCCCATAATTCTCAACCACATATCTATATCTAAAACTTGAGTCAAACTGGGGTCAAAAAGTCCGATTTTTTCAAAGACAACTTTAGGAACTAAAACTGTAGTTGGCTCGCCAATTTTATTAAGACGATACTTCATAAGATTAGGGTCTAATAATAAATCTTTTCCTGACTGAACAGTTTGCAAATTTGACCAATCTTTGTATAAATCTTGAGTGCCACGATAAGCAGCAATACAAGTAGAATTTTTTTCTGCACCTGGTTCTAAAATTACACGACGGCGAGAGAAGACTAAGCCTATTTTTGTATCTTGTTCTGCTAGTTTTACAAGTTCTTCAATACAGTTATTTTCTAGCAAGTCATCTTGCAAGAGGAATTTAATATATTTGCCTTTTGCCTCAGAAATACAGAAGTTTAAGTTGCCGACTAAGCCATAATTTTGATGTAGAAGTATACGAAAGTTAATTTGGGGATTTTGTCGTTGTAATCCTTTGACTATTCCTATAGTTTTGTCGGTGGAGTTGTCATCGGAAATGATGATTTCTAGATTGGGATATGTTTGGGAGATGGCGCTGTTAATAGCAGCTTCAATAAATTTTTCTCCGTTGTATGTGGGAATGCAAATACTGACAAGTGGAAATTTATTGGTATTAGGATTTGGGGATAATTTTGTGGCTGGAATATTGGTAAAGTTTTCGGTAATTTGGGTGATATGTTGAAGACGAGTTTTGATTTTTTTGCCGATGGTTTCTGGAGTGAGTAATGATTTGATATCTTGGGCGGCTTTGATTCCGATTTTTTCAGCTTGCCGATAATTGTTAAAGACATATTTCATTAAATTTGCACAATGTTCGATGTTAGGATTTGCCCAAATATCTCCTTGTTTATATGGTCCGTGTTTTTCAGTAATTGCTACTTTTTCATACTCGACTAAAAAGCTATTTCCGACATTCATAAATTCGGTGTTTGATGAGTAACCTGTGGCAATAACTGGTTTGCCATAAAACATTGCCTCTGCCATTGTTAAACCAAAGCCTTCGGCGCGATGAAGGGATACATAACAGTTGCAATGGTAGAGTAAAGCGTTGATTTTATCTTTGGATAAGTAGCCATCTATATGTTTAATATTAGGAGAGTCTCTAATACTATTTATTAAGCGCAACTTATCGTGGGGAAATTTTTGGGAGTTGGAAGATTTTATCAGGAGTAAAACGTCTGGGTTTGAGTTTATGAATGCTTGTTTAAATGCGGTGATTGTGGCGAGTGGATTTTTTCGTTCGAGGCGACTAAAGAAGTCGAATATAAATAAAAATATGAATTTTTCTTTGGGTAAGCCTAGTTCTTCTCTACTAATTTTTGGAATGGGTAAGTTGATGCTTGGCATCATTTTAATTACGGGAATAGGAGAGACCATGGAGATAGATTCGGCGCAGTAATTACTGTAGGTCCAAATCTCATTAAATGGTGTAAATGCTGTTATCCATTCTGGGGGAAATTTGGGAAGTTCCCACGCCCAAAAGCCAATGTTATATTTATTGGCAAAATATTGTTTGACGCTTGGTTTTTTGAGAAAGGTTTTGACTTCGTTGGCATTGACTTGAAATAGGTTGATTGGATGTGGATTTTCTTGGGTAAAGTTTTGGTAGGTTTGGTCTGAGTTTCTGTGAGGAGTGCTGATAATATTGTTGATGACAAAGGGAATGTTTGTTGTTTCTATTGCTCGAAGTGTTGCTCTTACTCCTTCCCCTATTCCTAATTCTCCTTTAATGAAACCTGCAATATTTATTCCGAGTTTTTGAGGAGTTGTTAATGTCGGGGAAGTTTGTCTTATTTCTGGCATTTTTTCTGGTTGTTGTTTTGTGGATTGAATTTTTGTCTGCTCCGATGAAGAAATTTTTTCTGTTTTTAGGTTGAGGTAATTTTCTGAAGTTATGACAGGTGATATTTTCTCTGCTATTTTTTCAGTTTCGGGAATTTTTGTCTGGTTTGATAAGGTTATCTTTCTTTCTTGTTCTAGCAGATTTTTTCCAGGTACTGAAGTTTCTTTTTTGTCTGCTATTTTGTCTGGTTGTGGAATTTTTGTCTGCTCCGATGAAGGATTATTTTCTGTTTCTGGTAGGAAAGGATTTTCTGAAGTTATGACAGGTGATATTTTCTCTGCTATTTTTTCAGTTTCGGGAATTTTTATCTGGTTTGATAAGGTTATCTTTTTTTCTTGTTCTAGCAGATTTTTTCTAGGTACTGAAGTTTCTGTTTTGTCTGCTATTTTGTCTGGTTGTGGAATTTTTGTCTGCTCCAATGAAGGGTTATTTTCTGTTTCTGGTGGCAAAGGATTTTCTGAAGTTATGGCAGGTGGTTTTATGTCTGGAATTTTTTGTGTTTTTTGTCTTTTTGGTTGAAGATTTATTGCCTGAGATAAGTTGATTGTTTCTCCTTCTTGTTTTGGCAGTTTTTTTGAAGTTATCGTTGCTGGTGTTTTGTCTGATATTTTTTCTGGCTTTTGTTTTGATGGATAGATATGTCCGAAGTTTATTTCTTCCCAATTTGATTTTCGAGTTTCGCTCTTCAACTGACTATTGATTATCTCAAAACATTGCAAATAATCCCGATTTTGTCTAAGAATGCGTCGCAGTTTTTCTGCATCATATTCTAAGAGTTTTTCACAAAATTTAGAGAGGATTTTTTTCTCTGTTAATAGATGGAGTGATGAGCCATTAGTATAGAGATTAAGATTAAATTTTTCGGCAATAATTTGGAGAGATTTAACTGTATATATAGATATGTGCTGACCTTCATTGAGTGCATAGTACCACCACTGGTTAGGTTGAGGATTGTAGGGCGGTAATATTTCTGTACTGAAGAGGATATTTTTGGAATAGTTTAAGATTTCTTTAATTTCGGCTATCGGATTAACCAAATGTTCAAATAATTCAAAAGCCGTGACTAATTCATATTTTTGGTTTGGGATAGATTGGAAGTTTTGGGCAAAAAGATTTTTACAGTATTTATCTTCCCAATAAAACTTATATTTAATGTCGCGCATCAGTCTAGTAAATATGCCATATCCACCACCAAAGTCGAGGAAGTTTCCATCTGGGTTGAACAGTCTATTAATGATATTTTTTGTAATGTGAGATAACATCAAATTTCTGAAAATTAAGCCTTCGTCACTAGTAGCGATCGCTTCAGTATAAGCTTGGCTTAACCAGTAGGGATATTCTGTTTGGATAAAATTGCAGTTTTGACATTGGAAGTAGTCAATTTTATATTTTTTGTTGAGGATGTAAGCTTCGGCAAAATTTAAGGAAGTTGAGTCACATATTTTGCATTTTATCATCTGTGTATAATTCTTGATAGTTTTAATATGTATATTAGTCAGTCTAGCAGGTTTGACTACTTATATATAATAGATGTATAAGTGATAATCTGACTAAGTTAGAAATTTCCTGAACTTGACCTGAGACCTTTTGACACTCCCTCAGTTTCATCTAGTCAAAAGTTTAGTTGGTTGGGAATTTATCTGATTCTAATTTAGATATTTTTATGTAAATAATCCAAAACTTAACTGACTGTTGGATATGAATTAAAGGCACCAAGAAAATCTAGAGATGTGGTGGGTAATTTTGCCAAAATCTTTCTTTGAATATCTCAAATTTTGACTGTGGGAAAATCTGACTAAACTTGACTACTTATATATAGATGTATAAGTGATAATCTGACTAAGTTAGAAATTTTCTGAACTTGACCTGAGAATTTTTGACACTCCCTCAGTTTCATCTAGTCAAAAGTTTAGTTGATTTGTAGTTTCTCTGATTCTAAGTTAGAGATTTTTCTGTAAATAATTCAGAAATCAACTGACTGTTGGATATGAATCAAAACCACCGATAAAAGATATAGATGTGGTGGGTACTTTTACCAAAAAAAAATCTTTGACTATCTCGATTTTTGACTGTGGTAAAATCTGACTAAACTTGACTACTTATATATAGATGTATAAGTGATAATCTGACTAAGTTAGAAATTTCCTGAACTTGACCTGAGAATTTTTGACACTCCCTCAGTTTCATCTAGTCAAAAGTTGAGTTGATTCGTAGTTTCTCTGATTCTAATTTAGAGATTTTTATGTAAATAATCCAAAACTTAACTGACTGTTGGATATGAATTAAAAGCACCAATAAAATCTAGAGATGTGGTGGGTACTTTTACCAAAATCTTTCTTTGACTATCTCGATTTTTGACTGTGGTAAAATCTGACTAAACTTGACTACTTATATATAGATGTATAAGTGATAATCTGACTAAGTTAGAAATTTCCTGAACTTGACCTGAGAA
>JASJEE010000253.1 GCA_030064835.1 Microcoleaceae cyanobacterium MO_207.B10
TTACAGCGCTTTTCAAATTGATGAACCACATCGCCATAACCAAAAGCTTGTAGGGACCTTGCATGCAAGGTCCCTACTGTGGTCTACTGAAATGAAAACCGCTGTAATATCTGGCGATCGCATACCCATCCCCAAAAATACCAAATATCCGTAGGTTGGGTTGAGGTGACGAAACCCAACTTTTACCAAATATGTGAAATAATTTCCTGATACTCTATCGTCAAAGTTTTGAATTTATAAAATCTTACTTTTGACTTTTTACTTTTGACTTTAAACTTCCGTGAAACGGTATAAGTTGGGTTTCACTTCGTTCTACCCAACCTACTTTTTATAATCTCTACCCACTCCCATCAAAAAAACTCTGACACCTTTCCTTCTGAGGACAAATATCACACAAATACTCATGCTCAGTCCGTGGAGGTGGGTCATGTTGAAACTCCTCCCATCTCAACCACTTCCGCATCTCCTCTAACTTACCCGGAACTGAACCCTCCACCACATTCTCCAGCTTTTCCCAGGAATAATGATACTCTCCTAACTCAGGCAAAACCCTATAAACAATAGCATCAATAGATACCTTTTTCTTTTGCTTCAGTAAAAAACTATAGAGAGCAACCCCTATTAACTGAGACGATACTTCCACAGTTTCATAAGTTTGAAAATCAACCACACACAAACGACGAGTCTCAAAATCAAAAATTAAATTATTAACTTTTCCCGTTAACTTTTGACTCTTACCACCTGCTATTTTAAAAGTATAATCTACAGGTATTTCTCCGGTAATTAATGTGCGACGAACTACAACACTTTCATGGCAGTAACGCCGATTTTTAACAATGATTTCAGACATATTAAAAATCAGTTTAGTTAATACCTGCCAAACTTGATATAATCCAGTTGCTAAAGTAATATTTTTTGTAATTATTGTTTGTAAATAAGGAAAGAAAATCAACTCATAAAATAACTGTTGTATTTGATTAGCGATCGCCTCTACCACCAATTCCTCAAATTGCCCTGCAAACAAAACTTGAATTATAGATTCTTGCCGAATCATATTCATCAACTGATTAGCTAAGTAAACAAAAGCATTATCAATTTCCAGAATATAACCCTTTGGCAAAAACAGATAATCGCCTCCAAAACGTTGCTTCAAATAAAACAAACGTGGGCACTCAAAAGCAAGTCTGACATCAGTAACATTTAATGGTGGAAATTGTCGTTGTGGTTTACTATTTATTGGCATTGACATACTATCCTGAAATTCCAGGTTTTTTAGTAGTGAATATCACTATAGAAATTCCCATATTGGTGAGGTACGGTCATTCGTTTGTTTCAGGAAACAGGGAACAGGTAATAAAATCACCCAAAAAGATAACTGTACCTCACGAGCTTGAGAAACGCTATAAAATGTAATATGCAGTAGCTAACAGGAACTGAATGTTACTTCTTACTAAGGAGCAGAATCAACTATACTTATATTATCAATAGGACTTACGCACAAAGTACGAAAAACTGGAATTTGAGATTGCTATCCGTTCCGGACTGCTCCGCAAACCCTATCGGTTGCAATGAGCGAAATAAATCGCAGGAGCGTAAGTCCTAATAAAATTAGCCTATCAATTTGACAAAAATTTTAATTTTTCAATTAATTGATGTTAACTAAAATTACTTTATTTGAGAAAATTATCACTTTTTTATACAAAACTAATTAGCTCTGTTATCAACAAGATTTTTCAATTTTTAAAGCAAGTTAATTTGAACCATATACTAGATAAATATACCTCAAAATAATTATTTTATTGCTAATGATTAAGGCATGAAAAAAATCAACTGTTCCTCTAATTTCCCTGTAGTATCTATAACTTGTATTTTTTTGATTCGATCAAGTTCTTGAATCACTCGATCAACTTGTGACGGCTGAATTTGTGAAAATTGAGCTTGTACATTCTCAATTATATTCTTGCGTCCCATAAAACTTTGTGTTGTAATTAAATCTACGATAAACTCCTTCACCTTTTCTAAATCTTCTTCATCTTGACTTTCTTGTTTATCTGTAGGAACAACGATAGATAAATCTTGGAATAAGCCACAATCATTGAAAATTTGTAATTCACAAACTATCTCTTCTAGTTCTTTAAGATTAATAACTTTACCATCAATAACTAACTCATTTGCCATGGCTGAATTCACTAAACTATGATATGTAGCCAAATAATGAATAGACTCTAAATTTGGCTGCACATGATAATTTTTTGACTTACCTTGAAAAATTTTCCGATAAATTTGATTACCCACAAGTTTTGTATTTCCTACTTCAGCAGCTCTTACTAAATATAAACTATGAGATTTTTGATCCACTACTGCTTGAGAAGCATTCATAATATTATAAAAGCTATTCATATTAGGTTCTTCAGTCCATACCACACCTATTTGAAGCTTATCTGCTTGCTGATAACTAAGAGAATAACTAGCATACTTGCCACTTAAAAGTTTAGTTTTAACATCCTGAAACTGCAAAGCCTTCAATACTTCTTGGAGCATCCGAATCAATTCAGGTCCAGCTAACTGTGTAATTTTCTTAATTTTTTTCTGACTTTTTTGATACTTATCCTGCCAAATCAACTTAAAACTAGCTAATTTTTTTTCTACTGTTAAATCTTGACCATTGTCTAGCTGATTTAAAATCTTTCTTTTGTATTCATCATATTCCTTACGTGCCAACTCTAAGATATTACGAGGCAAAGTTTTACCGCTAGGAAATTTTTGCTCTAAGATTTTCGTGGACAGAGGAAATATAGATGATTTAGGCTGAGGCTGGGCTTGAAAATGCAAAGGACTTAAACGAGCAGCTAATAAAGCTTCCCCCTGCGCTAAAGTAATAGGCTTGAGATGAAAATATCCAGCATTAACCCTTGCTTTATCTGCTGGTTGAATCAGTTCAGCATTTTGTTTCCAGGTGCTAGTAATAATACTAATAATAATCAGAAAATTTTGTGGATAGTGAGTATGAATACTAGAATTAACATTAAACAATGCTTGTAAATCTAACGAATCATCCAGCAACCGAGGAATATTATCAAGATTATCAAAACATAACACAATCGGTTGAGACGCAGCAGAAATAATTCCTAAATTAGTAATAACTTTCTGGGCCGAATCTTCTGAGTCTATACTATTTTTAATACCCAAAGCCTTCAAATCATCCTCCTCTAGATCATCCCCCCGTAACCATTCACAGGCAATGTCGCGATACTGGGGATTAAGCAAATGATAAAGTGCGCTGAAGAAATCATTAGGATTATAAATACCAGATGGATAACTTGCCTTGATATCTCTAATAAATACTTTTCGCTCGCCGATAATCTTTTTCAGCCAACTACTATTTTTGAAAGCAAGTAAACCTTTCAACCAGAGTAACAGTTGAGACTCTTCTTGACCCTCTGGGGTTTTCATCAAACTATCAACTGTTTGACGCAAAATATGTCGCCAAATATAATGGCTATCGGGCCACGGATCAATATAAACAAAAAAGGCTTTAGTATTGAATAATTTTTTAATTCTCCCCAACAGATAACTTTTACCAGATCCGGAGTCACCAGTAAGCATCAAAGTTCGGGGACGGTGTTCCTGGGCAACTTGTTCAAGAACAGCTTCTATATCAGTAATAATATTTTGGTGAATAGAATCAATATTTAGGTTAGGGTTTTGTTGCTCCTGCCAAAAGTTAATAGTATAAAGAGTGACTGGATCGAAAGGGTTGATTTCTGTTTGAATAATCCGATCTATAGATTTCATGCTCAACTCTATTGGTATTTTTTGGACTGGTTAGAAAATTACGATAGCAGATATATGGAAATTTAGTCAGGAATAATGAAAAACAAACGTCCGCCAATATCTTGAGGGATACCCGCTTCAACTTGTTCTGGCGTGTAAGACCTTACCTCCTGCAAAGAACTCAACTCTATCTGGTCATTTTTTTCCAGACGGTAGAGTGCTTGATCTAGTTCTTCGCGAAATAAGGGAGGTTGTAATTTTTGGCGCAAGTGAAAAATGGGCAAATAATTATCTGTACCCAGATTTTGGTCTAGCTCTCGAATCATAGCCAAAATTTCAGAATCAGTGGGTTTGTGCTGAGAAACCTTAGAAATTTGCTCTTTTTCTGGCTGAGGGGAAGGGGGGGATTGATATGTACGCATTAGTTGGAGATAATCACTCAGCATTTTTAAGGTAATTTCTTTAGCATTACTACCAGAGGAATATTCTTGGCACAAAAACTTCTTTCCTCCTTCCGTCAGCCATACCTCTTTAATTTTTTGGTCAATAATTTTAATCAAACCCCGATCTAGTAAATCTTGGATAACAGCTTGTCTGTAAGCAGTAGAAATCCCCGTTTCACTAGGAGAAATCATACCATTAGCACTTGCTTTCAGCACTTTCAATTCTTCATCCGTAAGAGATTGGGCAGCTTTTTTAGTCTTCAGGAGTGATTTTCCCTTTGGGTTTATATTAATTTTTGTAACCTCTGCTGTAAATTTCACAAACCCTTGATCGCATAATCTGTAACAAATTTCATCCCGTTCAGAAACTTTCATCCCAACTGCGGGCTGAATTTTCTGAATAGATACTATATAATTTTCGTAGGCTAGTAATTTTAAAAGAAATTTTAACTCTTGCACATTCATGTAATCCTCAACTCCTGACTTGCAAAAATAACCCATTCAATATTATTATTAATCAAATCCGTAAACCTTGACTAATTTGTGTAAAAAAGTTAAAAGATTAATTCAGGTAATAATTTACGAAATTAGTTGATCGCGTCTTGAGATGGCCATAAAAAAGCTGTTGCCACCCCCTAATTAAAATTAGATGGAGTTGAGGGCGATCGCCACTTCCACAACAGGAATCAGGCAATCCCTAATCAAGTTGTAGAGGTTGAAGCTATAACTTCCTAGAAGAAAGTAAGTGTTTACCGAATTCACTAGCAGATAATTAAATGCTACAAATCATTATGATCTGTTTGTCTTTAAAAGAGAATAGAAGTATGTTAGAGTAGCTGATAAAAGTAGAATCTGAGGAAAAGAAAAAATCGTAATCAGGCATGGCAAAACAAACAACCAGGAAAAAATTAACACTGGCGATTTTAACACCGTCCGACTGTTGCTCTTAGCTAAAAATGGTAAATGGTAAAGTCATTGGACTCCCGCTGAAGGGAATCTCCTATGGAGGAGCAGATATTGTTAAATTACGGATACCTAGCCTAAGAATTAATTCATACTAGTAACCCAGATTATGCAACCATAAGTCTGTTTGGCGGCACTAACTAGCCAATAAATTCCTGCCACCTAATCCTATTTAGTCAAACTATTGTGAAATCTTGATATTTCTGTTAGCTGTGATACTGTAAAATCTTGAATTACCAAAAGTGATAAAAAAGGGCAACAAACTAAATTTAATTGGGAGGCTGCTACCATAAGGTACCAGCACAACACTTTTATTTTGAGGATCTCAGGAAAGTTGTAAGTAAATGGTTTCATTAAAGCGAAAAAATCGGCAAGAAGACTTACCTGCACAACCAGTAAATTTGGAACAGATTCCTACATCCCAAATTTCTGTACCAGAGTCTCAGGTAAGAGATATTCCTAGCGAACGACATGAAGCCCTAGTTAAAAGCCTGACAGATCAAGGTAGTAACCTAATTCCACTGATTGTCAGACTAAGGGATAGTGATAACTCACAACAGCAGTACGAAGTTGTTCGTGGAGCTGACTGGTGTCAGGTTGCAAAAGAAACTGACATTAAAGAATTGTGGGCCTGGATCTACGAAATGACGGATGAACAAGCAGAAATAGCTAGAGCAGAAATGGAAGAGTTAACTCAACCATCTGTGGAGAAAACCCCAGACTTCGATCATCTAGTACAACAACTTGAGGTATCATTCGATCAAAAGGTAGATTCTCTTACAAAGAAAATCGATCAATCTATCAAAAAAAATGAGGAAGTTCTAAAAAAACAAGTAAAATCTTTACAGGATCAAACCACCGATATCGATCAAATTGAGCAACTCAAAAATTTGATTACTGGTCTAGAAAATTCACTAAAAAATAAGGTAGAAACATTGGCAAGAAAAATTTCCAGTACAACAACCAAGAAAGCAGCATCCAATTCTTCTGTATCAGAAGTGAATGTGGATGTACTATCAAAACAGCTTGACGATCTCGACAAACAAATTGAGAAAAAACTAGAAGGAATCGTCAAAACAATTAATCAGTATATTTCTAAGTCAATTCAAGATATTGAAGATGACTTAAAAACTCAAGTATCGACAGTTCGGGGCCAGTTAAGCATTGCCCCAGAGACCAACTCTAAAGTAGATGCAGAACCTGAAACTGCCACTAAAACCACAACACGCAAAACATCAACCCGGAGCAAACCAAGTTCCACACGCTCTAAGTCTAAAACCACTTCTACTACAGCTAAAACCACAACTAGAAAAACTAAGGCCAAATCAGCTCCTGCAGAACCAGAAACACCTGTTGATGATTACGATACCAAATCACTGAGACAACTGAAAAAGATTGCTCAAGAGCGTAAACTTCGTGGCTATGCACGCATGAAACGCCCTGAAATTCTCAAAGCTCTCAGAGAAGCTGATGCTGCTAGCTAGGATATATATCCTTAGCAGCAGTAATTTCAAATAAATGCAGGCAATATTGTCTAGCTCATAAGCAAGTCAAAAGTTACTCATCAAAAATAGGCACTGCCTTCCAGATTTTATTGACGGAGTGTTAAACTTACCAATCGGTAAACCTATGTAATAGACGAAGAGTGACTTTTGACTATATTTATGTAGCTTTTTTTTGGCTAGAGTAACTTCAGGTTATTATTTCACATCATCAGTTGTTATACCAAATTGATCAATGTTTGCTACAAATATTATCAATCTTGGGTGTAGGGTATGGGGTATTGGGTGTGGTGAAATAATAGGAAAAACAAAGAAAAAGGCTAGTTATAACAGGGATAAAGTCGAAAAATTTTATTAATTATATCATGTTCGGTTGAATACTTATAAATAATTACCAAGGAGTCAGGAGTCAGTTCTCAGGAGTCAGAATTGTTGGATAAAGGAGTCAGGAGAAAAGTAGAAGTTTCAATAATTGATAATTACCTCTCCCTAAAACGGATTGGATTGAATAAAAGGAAAATAAATTCATTGTTTCTGTTGATCTAGTTGGCTTTCAACCTTAATTATTCGGTAATATCTTTTCTCTACTCTCAGAGCTGAAATTTTATTTATAACTGATTATCCGAACATGATATTAGTTAATAGTTGAAGTTTGATGAAGCATCACATTCTTTTTTTTATTGGTCTCTCCGAAAAGTTTTATCATTTCTGAATTCTAGAGTTATTAGACAGTGGGCGATCGCCCAGTTTTTTTCTGAATTAAAATTCCACAAGATTATCAAATGACTCAATTTTAACAACAAACACCTGAATTAATTGATATAGCCTCTGTTTCAAACTTTTTATTAATTTGAGCAAACCCTACTTAACTCTGGTTGTCCAATTAACTTTGATTTCAGGACAGGAAATCTTGTTGAGACTGCAACTCAAAAATCGATATACAAATATTTTTTTTTCAAATTAAGTAGTTGCTTTTCTAACCCTATCAGCGTAATTTATAGGGCGAAATTTTCTAAACTTTTCCAAAGCAAACAGGCGTAAACTCAGAGGTAAATAAGATAGTATCCAACCAAACCTAGTTCTTAATGAACTTCCCAATATTTGGCTAGACTCCTTTAATAAATTTCTTCCTGTTTCACTATCGCCCTTTTCAATTAATCTTATACCTAAAATTTGTTTCGTACCTGCTAATTTAACTAAACGTAATTTTTCTAATTCCTCATCATCAAATTTATAACTATCAATGCAAAAAACCTTAGCAGATAAAAAGTGGATATCTTGTTTTAAACTAGTTTGAAAGTTATGAAAACGATACTCCATCAGATATTCTGGTATAAAATATCCCACCTTTCCTGCTAATGCCAACCTAACCAACAAATCAAAATCTTCACATCCATCTGCTTCTGGACGCATATAATCAACTTCTTGTAGACAAGAGCGACGAAACAAAGTTGAACCAACCTGCAAACTTTGGTATTGAAACGTTTCTTTTACCAAGTCAGGAATAATTCCTTCTGTCAATTTATCTTTTCCCCACTTAGCTGCATTCTCTCTTGTCGCAGCCTCTTCCCGTTCACTTTTTTCATTAATAACCCAATGACTTGTACAAACAAAATCGACATTTTGCATCCGATCTAATACCGCCACAGTTTTCTCCAAAAATTCAGGAGTAAGGGCATCATCATCATCAAATTTAATAAAATAATCACCTGTAGCAGCATCAAAACCAGAGCGCATATTTTTACTGCGTCCAATATTTTGAGGATGCCGAATATAGTTAATTCTGGAGTCATTCCACTGACTGATTACTTCAGCAGTATTATCTTTTGAACCATCATCAGTTATGATTAATTCAAAATCATTATAAGTTTGATTTAAAACACTATTTACTGCATAAGGAAGTAAATGAGCGCGGTTATAGGTGGGAATACAAACGCTAACTTTTGGCATAATAAATTACAGGATTTATGGAATAATTTTAATATAGCAATTATCAATTGATTGTGACAATTTTTATAATAGTTAATTTGAGCTGAAAATCTTAAAAATTATGACTTCTGTGAGGGCGAATCACGATTTGCCACTACCACCAAAATATTACAAAATCAGATTAATTATCTAAATAATTAGATAATTAATCTGATTTTGAATGATAACTAATGGTGAAATTTTTGCTGATTATTACTTAATTACTAAAGACTCTGTACCAGGAATATGACCAAAGATTCGCTCTGAATATTCGCAGATTTCCGGATTACTAAAAAGTCCTCTATATTTAGGGTCATCAGCAAATTTTTGCCATCGGTTTAAGACATCCATTGATGTTGCTTTACCATCAAATTCTTTTCCTTCAAACGAACTACCACTACCTTGACCCGCTACCTTATTAATACCTACATCAGAAAATTCCATTTGCAGTTTTTCCGCAATATTTCTCCGATATTCAATATCAACAAACCATTGATTATAATTGATACAAATTTTGTTGTGCTTGAGATAATTTGTTTCTCCTAAATACTCTTTTGCATAATTAATCCATAAATCAGCAACTGTTTGATTAGGAGACCTGACCGATAAAAAATTATTTCCATAAGTTGCTTTTCCTAAATCTAAATTATTTTGCTCCAGCTTTAATCTATGGTTTAATCTACTTGCAAATAAGTTAAAAGGGTCTCTAATAATTAAGTACATTATACCTAGTACCACTTCTGCCAGAATATAAATCATGCTTGCTCTCAAATATCCAATTTGCTATTTCTTGCAAACTATAATCTTCATAACTACGAATTAAGCAATCTTGGTTAACAAATGGATAATTATCTCGGAGATTTTCATAACTCTGGCGTAAGGCATTTCTGTTAACTTTTAAATCATTCAAAAATTTTATATTACCAATTTCCTGATTTTTAATCCAGTTAATAATTGCATGGTTGCCGGTGCGCCTCATCCCTACGACTCGTATTTCCTTTTGATTAACTATTTTTGATAGTATATCTTTATGGGTAATTATGATTATGAAATCTTTCAGATTATCTTTGAAAAAATGCTGACCTTGAGCAAGTATTTTGTTTGGAGATTTTAATGCTTTTACTATCAGTGATTTTTGCACCATAATATCTAGATCCTAAGATGAAAATATTAATATTATTATTTACTTATCAAAGACTCTGTACCAGGAATATGACCAAATATTCGCTCTGAATATTCAGAGATTTCCGGATTATTAAAAAGTTCCCTATATTGAGGATCATCAGCAAATTTTTGCCATCTATTTAAGACATCTATAGATGTTGTGTTGCCATCAAATTGTTTTCCTTTAAATGAACTACCACCTCCAAAACTTGTTACCTTATCAATTCCGGCATCCGAAAATTCTATTTGTAGTTTTTCTGATGCAATTTCTTGCCTATATTCAACGTCAGGAAACCATTGATTATAATTGATACAAATTTTGTTGTGCTTGAGATAATTTGTTTCTCCTAAATACTCTTTTGCATAATCAAGCCAT
>JASJEE010000254.1 GCA_030064835.1 Microcoleaceae cyanobacterium MO_207.B10
ATAATTAATAATTGATAATTGATAATTGATAATTGATAATTACCTCTCCCTAAAAGGAAGAAGATTGAATAAAAGGAAAAAATTGACTTCTCTTGGTCGATTAGATATGGTTAGGAAACCCATCCATCTAGACGACCGCTTTTTCCCCTTTAAAGGGGAGGCTTTAAACCTGAATTATTTAATTATTTAATTATTTAATTATTAATTATTCGGTAAAGTTATTTTAAAATCCTAAGTTGATAGTGGCATATTTGATGATTTTATATTCTAAATTTGCCCGATTTTTTTTAGGGAGTATCTGCTAAAATATATCATAATTTATATATACCTAAAAATAAACTGGGTTGATAGATATAATTATTTCCCATCAGGAAATTTCCTTGATAAACAGAACAGGGTTTATGGGTAATTTATAATATTTATAAACATCATTAAAAGGTAATTATGTCTGTAGAATTAAAACGGCGACAATTTACTGTTAAAGAATACCATATTAAAAGGTAATTATGTCTGTAGAATTAAAACGGCGACAATTTACTGTTAAAGAATACGATATAATGGTTAAAGCAGGTATTATTAGAAACGATGACATAGTGGTAAGCACTCAGCAGTCAGGTATTAGTCATCAGCTTTATTGCCTTTATTTGAAACTAAAGCTGGTTTTTCTTGTGGTTTAGTCTATGGTTTATGGGTTGAAAATTTGGTAAAAGTTAAGGGAATGTTTGCTTTATTTATTTTCTAGCTGAATACTTACGTTAATTGGTTAAAACTTTAAGAGTATAATTTCATAAGTTCAGAAAAATGTTTGGTAAAAATAAAGAAAAGATACATAATTTTATCGTTTGATAATAGTAGTTAGTTTGTCTATATAATTAATAAATACATAAGAATTTAGCTGGCTCGAATTTCCAGCAGAATATTTGCATAAATACAATTAACTAGGGTGCAATAAAAGATGGGAAATATTATTAGGGAAGGCGATAATCTAGTTCCTGTTAACTATCAAAGTTTGCTACAACATATTTTGAAGAAATTACCAGAACAAAATCTGTTTAAGATATCAAGTGACCGCCGACGTTTACTTATAAATATTGATGAGATAGCTGCATCTCTTGCTACTACAGATATTCAAAATCCTTTAAGCAATACGAAGGGTGTTCGTGTTGCTACTGTAAATTTTGTAGAGAAAGATAAAGAAAAATTTCTGACTCAAATACGAGAAATAAAAGACTATTTAATTGCTAATTTAGAATCTACAGAAGGAATAGGAGATATTGCTAGTTTTGTCAATAGTTTGATTGTTAATTTAACAGATTTTCAGGGGCGTGCTAATAAGTTAGGTTTAGCTTATCCTTTTGACGAAAAATATACAGAATTGCAAAAACAAGAGTTAATTTTAGATTCTCAACTTCCCGGTAGTAATTCTTTGTTAAAATTCCATAAACTGACAATTACACTGGGAAATATTACGGCGTTTCAGTCTCAGCTACAAACAGGAATTAGACGGAATATTCAAAATAATTTTGATTCAGAAGACCCAGAAGAGATTGAAGATATTTATGGTCTTTTAGGAAAACAAGTTGAGGATAGAAACTCCGATTTTAATAAGTTGGAAAGACTGGTAGATGAAGAAACGTTAGGGAAGTTAAAAAAGGAAGCGAAAATTATATATTTAGAACATTTATTAGAGAATATTGAGACTAATGATAAGCCAGGAGTCATTTATCTAAGAGATTTAATTCGGCGTTTGAAGTTAATTGATGAATATATTAATGATGAGTCTAAAGCTGATGGATATTATGATGTTTCTTATGGTGGAGAAAGTTTTAATTACCGGGATATTTTTGCCCGTGCTGAAGTTTTTGATGCACTGCCAATTATTCCAATTATTGATAGTAATTTGGGAGAAACTACAAATAGAGAAACAGGAGAAACTCAATTTGTTTTGGGTTTAAAAATGAAGTTGGATGGGAAAGTACAAGCTAGGGGTGGAAAAGAAGTATTTGATTATAATTTGGAGATAATTACTCATAATAATTATGAGGAAAATGAGGCGTTAAAGGCTAATCCAGATAAAAAGAAAACTTGGGCAAGAAAAATATTGACGCGAGCTTTTTTATACTATTTTGTATTTTCTTGCCCAAATCCAAGGGAAGAGAATTATCATTATGATGATGATTTAACTTATAATCCTATACCTAAATTTGATCAAAATGTTTTGCCTGTATTGAAAGGAGATAACAATGATAAAAAGGATAGGATTTTTCAGTTGTTAGTTATAGGATTTGAGAAATATGGGGTGAAGCAAAAAATCGAGAAGTTAAGGGGTTTAGTCAGAAACTTTTTAGACAGAGGGAAAAAATTACCTAACTGTATAGAAAGGCGGGAAATTTGTATTAATAAAAGAATTATCAAAACTGATGATGATAGTTTGTTTCAAGGTAATTTTTTTCACGATGATTTAAGAGAGAATTATAAGAAATGTCTGAGGTATATTTTTCTGGTTGAAGAAGGAACAAATAATCGAGCAGTATGTCAGCTATCTGCAAGTATTAAGATAGAAGATGTACGTTATTTTGAAGGAAGCGATCGCCAAAGTTTTCAGTGGGAATATGATGTAGAAGGAATTAAAGCATTACCTGTAATGTGGGTACCTAATAAAAATCCTTGTTGGCAAATTTATCACGAAAATTTTGTCAAGGAAAAAGATAACTATATTAACTATAAGTTTATTCTGTTTAGTTACAATAATAGACGTTTAAATCCAGGAGAAAATCAATTAAATACAACTCAAGCATTTGTCTACCGTTTTACTTGGATCTTGTTATCTTATCTTTGTCTACATATTTTATTAGAGCAATATTCAGGAACAGAAAAAGAGTTATTTATCCCAATGCTGCGACTCCATCAGGGAACCCATGAAAATCCTTTTCCTGCTGAAAAGTTTCTGGCTAATCTTGCCAAAACATTAGCTTTTATTTTTAGCAAAAAATATCGGTGTAATTCTCAAGGTTTTCGGGTTAATAAACCACCTAGTCCTTTCAATATTAGAAATGGTTTAAATTCCCTATATTCCGTATTACCTAAAAAATTTAGCTTCAATAGTAATTCTGATTCTACTTTATTAGATAAACTGGCAATTATTATTGTCTCTAGCAAACTGAGCGACTCCAGAACAGGTAGTCAAAACCGTAAGGATAGAATAGCTAATTTATTCGGGGAAGTAATAAGTATTGAACGGTTAGAAAATGACAGTGTAAAAATTCAACCTTTGACTACATTTTTTGATAACTATCAAGTCAGAAATATGTATCAAGAACCACCTGTTTTAATGGATATAATTAGCGAACTTTGCTCAGAAGAAAAAGGATATCGACACTTTTTATATGTAGCACAAACACCTTATACCAGTAAATTACATATTACTCAACAAGAAGAAGAAGAAAGATTATATTTTATGTCGCCTACTATTATTAACACGATGAAACAAAACCGAGATGACATAAAAATATATCCTGTACTTTTTGATAAATATTATGTCCGAAAAATGGAAAAAATCAAAAAAATAGGAGTAAAATCCTTGTATATTCAAGACACTAGACAATTAATGAATATTTCTGAAGATAGTAGTCAAAAATCAGTGGTATTTTTCAATTTGTTTAATGGCATTTCTGTGGGTGGGAAAAACACTGAAAATGAACGATTTTATAATGGCGTTATTTCCTATTCCACTCTGTTAGGAAAATATTATTCTGGGGTGATGGATGATGAGGATATTCGGCAAGGTTTAGTTTATGATAGTTCGTTGAAAAATGATATTCTTCAATATTTGACTTTTTTCCATTTTTCCAGGTTTGAAAAACAGAATAAAGATAGTAGTAATTTAAGTTTAAAATTAGACCCTTATGAAAATATTATTGGCGATGAAGCCTTGGGAAGTTTGGCAATTTTTCCTCAGATGACAGAAAGTATTGAGTTTAATGCTTTGGCTTTTTTGACAGAAGTTAATGATGCTGTTGATGGAGTTGTTTTTTAACAGGAGGTTGGGAAAATAAGTCTTAGATAAATAGTATAAATATTTGAACTTATATCAATTTTTAGTAGGGGTTTGGTCTCCAAACCCTTTTATCTAAACCTCTTCCACACTCCCAACTTCAGGAGACAACTTTACTGCGAAATGAGTCATTTTTGGAATTTGATATTAACTCTTACCTAGAGATATCCCTCAAAACTAGACTTCTAAATTTTGAGGAAAATTTCTTAATTTTCGGCAAAATTCCGAAAGTGGAAAATTCTGAGGATATCTATATTTAAGAGTCAGAAAAAATTTGCCTTTACCAGATATATTTGTGCAAACTAGACTTAGACATTTTCGGGAAAAGCTGAGAATTTTCGGCAAAATTCCGAGAGTGGAATTTTCTGAGGATATCTATATTTAAGAGTCAGGAAAAATTTGCCTTTAGCTGAGATATCTGTGCAAACTAGACTCTGAAATTCCGTCAAAGTTGGGAAGTGGAAAATTCTGAGGATATCTATATTTAAGAGTCAGAAAAAATTTGCCTTTACCAGATATATCTGTGCAAACTAGACTTAGACATTTTCGGGAAAAGCTGAGAATTTTCGGCAAAATTCCGAGAGTGGAATTTTCTGAGACTATCTATATTGATGAGTCAGGAAAAAATTTGCCTTTAGCTGAGATATCTGTGCAAACTAGACTCTGAAATTCCGTCAAAGTTGGGAAGTAGAAAATTCTGAGACTATCTATATCTATGAGTCAGGAAAAAATTTGCCTTTACCAGATATATCTGTGCAAACTAGACTTAGACATTTTCGGGAAAAGCTGAGAATTTTCGGCAAAATTACGAAAGTGGAAAATTCTGAGAATATCTATATTTATGAGTCAGGAAAAATTTGTCTTTAGCTGAGATAATGTTAATTGAAAAACTTGAGGAAGCTAAAACTACTATCAATCAAAAGGAGAAAATTATGTCACTTGCTGAAAATTTAGGACGCTTATTTGAAGTGGGATTTAATATTGGCGTACTTGCTGATATTCAATATCATAAATATCAGAATTACTTTGGTGATTTATATATTCAAGATTTACAGAAACTCAGATTACCAATTCTGGTTAGAAAAATCGCAGATACAGAGAAAATATCTAGCACGGGGAGTATTGAAAATCTGGAAAGATGGAGTCAATATTTTATTCAGAAAGGATTTATTGCTGGATTAAATTTTTTCCGTGAATATATTAAGTCAACTAATTGGAAACTCCACCTGAGAAAACCGGAAATTTTATACTATCAATGTAGCTTTGATGGAGATAATGCTTTTGGTTCTAACCCTAAGGATAGACAACAAGCAACTAGAAAATTATTGTCTCAATTTTTATCTGCTGATGTTTTGAATAGCCAACTTAATAATTACGTTACCAAGTACCATAAAAAAGGAGAATTTTTACAAGCTGATACTTTAATTCTGTTACGTTATCGCAGAGAATTTAGAATTATTTGTGTAGATTTGTCGATATTTTCTATCAAGTCAATGGAAGATTTATTACCACTGGATGATATAGAAGTATTGCGCCGAATGTTGATGAGGGATATTAAACATATACGTTCTAAAAGTGTTTTTTCTAAACTGCGAATAGATACGGGAGATACTCAGGATTTGGGTTTAGAATTTTCCCCAGATTTGAAACGATATTTTACTGCTTTTAAACGTAAAGATAAGGAAACTACTAAGTTGATTCAAGCTGGTGCTTATGCTTATAGTTTCTATAATTTTTTGCAAAAAGAGACTGATATATTAGATGATTCTAAGTCATTACTTTTTAATGCAGTAGGATATAGCGATCGCAATATTAGTTCTCTATGTTTACAACCAAAAAATATTAATATTCTTGCTACTTGTGCGGAAATTTATCAAAATGAACCGCAGGAGCAAGAGATAAAAATTGCTCGTCAGGAGGTCTTGGAAAAAATTAAACTTAATGCTAAAAAAAGTTTTCAAAATGGGAGAAAGTTTATCCAAGATTTATCTGTAGAAAATATTTATGGGAAGGAGGATAAAATTACTCCAATAATTCATCAAGAAAAAATTGATGGTTTCTTTAATTCTGTGGGTATTATTCCAGATGAGTTAGCAAAAGAAATGGATGTTCCTCCCAAATTAACTTTAAGAAATGCTCATCGTGAATTAATTAAAAAAGCGCTGGAAGGTGATAAAACTTATATATTTTTAACAGGTAATCCAGGTATAGGAAAAACGACAGCGATCGCTAATTTTCTCAAATCTCATATAGATGACGGATTTCTATTATTTTATGTTAGTCCTCGCACTCAAGTTAATGTCGATTTAATAAATAAGTTTAAATCTAAAAAAGGCGAATCTTTATGTAGCGATAAAATATTTGGTCTCACCACAAATTCCATTATTATTAAAGAAAATAATGGCAAACCTACAGTTAGTTATCGTTCCAATATCCGTCAAGATAATTTCACTAAAAATACTATCAATTTTATCCCAATTTGTAGGGGCTTGGTCACCAAGCCCCTACAAAAAACTGTTCCTAGAAAGTCGCGATTTTACAGAGAAACAGAGGATAGTATTAAAGATCTTGGTGAAAAAAGTGCAGGAGTTCTCGGTAGTATCTGCCTGGGAATACATACTACTATTAATCAAAATATCTCGAATAATATTGTCGCTACAGTCTCGATTCAATCTTTGAGAAAAACATCAAATGGTGCAGATACTCTCAAGCATCTCCGTAAAATTTTTCAAGATGCTTATCACCGAAATACAGGTGTGATGCCTGAAAAAATGCGAGAAATTTCTCAGAGAATAAAGCACATATTTATAATGATAGATGAAGTAACTGGAGATGATAGTGGAGTAAATTTTTTGCATGGAATTAAGGAATTTTTGAAAGATTACGATTTGACTAATCCTGAATTTAGATTTAATACAAAAGTCATTGTTGCTGATGCTTCTATTGTCGAAAAAAAGGTTATTAAACAACATTTAGAGCAGACTTCTCCAGAACTAGATAAAATTTATTTTCGCCCTGTAGGGGAGATTCACGATTCGCCCTTAAAAGTAGAGACTTTTGAATTTAATAAACAACCAGCAATTGCTATTAATGCTAATTCTTATCCTGCTAGTAGTTTAGATATAACTTATAAAGTTTTCCTCCAATGTTATAAATTTAATGAAACCAAATTTAAAGATGATAATAAAGAGTTAATTAAAACAGTTCAAACAAATATTTTATCGGATATAAATTCTTATTTAGATAATCCCGAATCTAGTCAAATCTTAGTTTATATTCAAGATAAAAGAAAGCTACAAGAATTAATAGACAAAATTAGTAAGTCTCGAAAATTTGAACAATATACAGACTATCTGGAAATACACGCTAATTTATCCGGTGAGAAAAAGAGCAAAATAGAAGAATGTAAACAAGACGTCAAAATTGTATTTATGACATCTTCAGCAAGTAGAGGTTTATCCTTTCCTAAAGCAAAAATTATCTTAGTAGAAATCCCTAAATTTCAAATAGAAAGAAATTTGATGGAAGTCATACAAGTTATCTATAGAGCGAGGGGAAATTATTGGGAAAATAATACAGAAAAAAGTTTAGATAATCAACCAAAACAAATAACCTTTTATTTAAGCGATCGCTCTATTTATTACCCTCAAGAACAAAATACATCTCCAGAAGAATATGCTGAAGAAAAAAAATTATCCTTAGCAGAAAGTTTGTTAAATATGTGGAATATTTTATTAATTCTCAAATTGTCGATAATGACACGAATAACTGGTGCAGGTAGTTTAGGAATGAAAAAATTTATGATGATTCCTATTGGTGGAAAATCTGTTTCTGCTGCTGGAAATACATTTAGTAGTCAAGTCACAAATCTGATTAGAGAGTTAAAAAATGAACATCGTCGCCACCCTCAAAAACAAACTCTTAAAGATGTTTATACAAGTTTGACTAAAATTTTTAGTAGTGCAGATTTTGTTCTACTTAAAGATGAGAATAAATCAAAAAAATCTGATTTACAGTATAGTTCTTATCTTTCACTAATGGAATCTTTTAACCAAAAATTTTCCCAGTATTGTCAGCGACTCGATAAGTTACTAAATTTTGGCAATATCGAAACAGGTTATCTCACCGGAAACTTATTAGTAGTTCCTATTTCCAAACACAAATTAGAAGAAACTTACCTGATGAAATTAGAATCACAAATTAGACAGTTTGCTAATCAAGATTTAATCAATAAAATGAAGGAAATTAGCAGAGATGAAAAAAATTATCCACCTAATATCATCTCTGCAATGAAAGGTAGTGTTTCAGAATTTGTGGAATTGCTTAGTGGCGATATTAATAGAACTCAATGGTTTGAACAAAATAGTCAAAACTTAGACCAATATTATGCTCTACCATTGTTTGTATTTATGAGTAGAGAATTGATGAATGAATATTTTAAAACCAAACCAGAAGAAGAAGAAGAAACAGAATTTAGAACCTTGTTATCTAAATATGTTCATTACCTTTATCCCGCCTATAATACCCTACCTATTGGTAGGAAATATCGGGAATTTCCCTTTATTATTTTTCGCAGTTATAGTTTAGGAGAAATGCGAGAAAAAATTTATAGCGATCACTATCTTTTAACTTCCAATGAACTAAATATTCTCAACTTAATTCTTTGCCGAGATGAGAAAGACTAATTGATTTAGATGCAATAAGAAATTTCTTGGATCTGTCAGGAAAATTTTCTAAAACTTATTCCATTTTCCCCTTCCCTAATAACTTTGCCAAAAATTTTCCGATCATTCTTCTGACAATGATCATATTCCATACTTCTAAAGCAAGATTTGTCATAATTTTTTCTCTTTCTTCAATTGATTTAGAAGTCTAGTGTATTAAATAGTTTCAAATTTTTAACAGATCGATCTATCTGGCTATTCTTTCTACTAGGATAAAAAATTTGAGCTTAAATATTCAGCATAAATCAGAGGAGTGCTACTTTTAATCTCGTCAAAACGCTCAAATATGATTAAAGCGCTTCAGTAGATATAGCATCATGCTATGACAATTAAATCATCAATAACAGTGAAGGCAGTAGCCTGCAAAGCTCTCAACATTATGTTGCGAGCGCCATTGATATCCCTTGCAATTCTCTGACCGCATTGAGGACATTTATAAATTTTGGAGCCACCCAAGTTGTTATGAACGTGACCGCAATTCGTACAAGTTTTAGAGGTATAAGCTTCATTACAACGAAGGACTAAAACTCTTTTGCGAGCCGCCATCTGTTCTATATGAGAGGCAAATTTTCCGTGACTCCAACTCAACATACTTCTCACAGATTTACGATTAATTTTTCTAGATGATTTAAGAACCATTTTAGAGGTTTCATAAGTCGGGAGAAAAATTAGTTTGTAACTATTAGTTAACATTGAAGCTACCTTGTTATGTAAATCCTTTACTAACTGTTGAATCCTGGTTCTCATTTGACTTGCTGCCTTGCGCATTTGATAACGTTGGCGTTTGTTTTTTGAGAGTGCAGCACGACTTAATAAATTGTCAAGGTGCGAGCATAAACGGTTAATTCGCCCGATGTCTCCCTTACCAATTTCTAAAACGTTTTCACCATCATAGCCAGTTAAAAATGCTCTGTTTCCCGGGTCTAATGCAATAACTTTATCGGAATCAGTGGTCTTGGGTTTGATGTATTGAGGAAAGCAAGCAAACCACTGTCCTCGTTGATAAACAAGCTCAGTTCCATAATCACAATTACGAGGTATTTGATATCCTATTGCGGTACAAAAAACATGACCTTTTACCTTTTTGGGAAACCAAGTTCCATCCCGATAAGCATCATTTTTAAACTGAATTACTTGGGATTTATTCCGACAAGAACGATAACGCAATTGAAAATTTTGAGTGTTGTTAGCAGCCTTTACTTGTTTATATGCCTGTTCTGCTTCACAAACAGCTTCTTGTCTAGTTTTTCCTAAACATTTAGTCCATTCATTTTCAGG
>JASJEE010000247.1 GCA_030064835.1 Microcoleaceae cyanobacterium MO_207.B10
ATTGGTGTCGAGTTGCTAAAATTTATCACCAATATGCTTTATATGGTAATTCAGTTGTGCCTGATTGTGTAGAATGGATCTGTCAAAGAATTGGTAAACAAAACTTTAAATTTAAGCATCGAGCTTGGCAACAGTTAACATTATTTTAATTCAATATCTATCAATATATGAAAGAACTTAGCCTATCATTATTCAAAACAGAGGCAGCAATTTTTGTTAGAGATTTAAGCGCTATTCCAATTGCTGATTTGTATGGTATTACCGATGGTAAAGCAGTAGGAACTTATGTAGAGCAAGCATTCAATAACTATTTAGGAACAAAGTATTTATATACTCCCGGTAGTGCAGCAAGTGGCATAGATTTTCCAGAATTAGAAGTAGATTTAAAGGTGACATCTATACGACAACCACAATCATCTTGTCCGTTTCGAGATGCTAGTCAAAAAGTTTATGGATTAGGTTATAATCTACTGGTTTTTGTGTATGAAAAAATAGATAATCGCGAATTACAAGCAGCAAGTTTGAATATTCAAAATGCGATATTTGTAGCAAAAGAAAGAACAGGAGATTATCAAACTACACGGGGTTTAATAGAAATTATCAGTCGTAATGGTAATCAAGATGATGTAATAGGATTTTTGGAAGATCGTAATCTTCCTTTAGATGAAATAGGACGTGAAGTTTTGGCTGAGAGAATAATTAGACAACCTCCACAACAGGGTTATATTACTATCTCTAACGCTTTGCAATGGAGATTACAATATAGAAGAATTATTGATGAGGCAGTCATAGGAAATGTAGTTGGAGTAGAAAATATTCTGGGTTAAAGTGATTTTTATCCTAGCGCCTCCTATCATATATTTTCCTAGAAAGCTGTGGTATTGGTATAACTGTAGAAAACAAGAATATTTCCATTAGAAACTTTGAATCTTTAACTATTTAAGAATTTTGTCAATTTCAAAATTAAATACTCTCCCACTGTATGACTAGCAGTGGAGGAGACTAATATAACTATACTCAATTTTAGATCAGACCTAAACCTCAGCAATAGACATCTCCAAAAATACTAAAGCACTTACTGTAACTATCTTTCAAGGAGCGATCGCCTAATCCCCCAGATGGTCATTTTTTACAGACTTTATAGTATTAGAGATAGTTAATGTTAATTATTTACCATATTTATCCATTTTTTTGTCATCTTATTTTCTACATATAATAGAGTTCATGCTAATCTTAATGCTCCTCTTCTTAGTCTTACTAAACCACATATTGTTAAAATTACTTTTTCATAATTATATTCTTTTAATCTGAACCTTTTTCTGGCTAATCAAAATATTTTTATCAACCTAATAATATGTTCCACAAATCTTCTTTTTTTCGCTTTTTTATTGTTTTATTATTGAATTTACACCGCTTTTCAGATGAATAAACCACACCGTCATAACCAAAACCCAGTAGGGGCGAATCGCGATTTTCCCCTACTCCCCTACTCCCCTACTCCCCTACTATGGTCTACTGAAATGAAAAGCGCTGTATAGTGGCAGTTATTGTTTTCTCGTCTTTTTTTTCGGTATCGTGGTTCTTTATGCCCCTTAATATCCTTTATCTACCTGAAATTTTTGTTTTTTATCAAATTTTTTCTGCTGTTTTACGAGTAAATTCACATCACTTTTGGGACCTCTTTCTCCCACTATCACATCTACTATTTATGTCCCTTTTTCTGTGGTTATTATTTAGTTTTTTAATGTATGATTTTGATTTTTTCCTGTGCGCCTAAATTCCAAGCTTGGTCGATATTACCAAACATCACTTGGTTGTATTTGTTGGGATATGTCAACATTTCATTGTGGTTAAT
Source organism: Microcoleaceae cyanobacterium MO_207.B10 (assembly GCA_030064835.1). Lineage (GTDB taxonomy): Bacteria > Cyanobacteriota > Cyanobacteriia > Cyanobacteriales > Microcoleaceae > JASJEE01. The sequence continues at coordinate 1,856 of JASJEE010000247.1, forward strand.
TTTGACAATGAAAGGAATTTTGTGAGCGTATTTCCTGGCGACGCTTCCCAAAACACCGAAAGTAGTGGCGACGACGTTACAACCTCCTTCTCTTGGTAACTTAATTAGATTGTCGCCATCAAAAGAAATAGGGTTGGGAGCAAATGAAGCTCCGCCAGAATGTTCAATTCCTTGAAGTTTTGAGTCGATAAAATCCTACTTTTGACTTTTGACTTTTGACTTCCGTGAAACGGTATTATTCCTGCATACCTTCGTAAAGGAGTCTTGCCAACAAACGGATACCGTCACTTTCTTTTAGTTCTGCGTAAGAAGCAGGGGGACGTTTACCCATGTCTCGGAGATCGGAAAATAGCTCCGGGTGAAACTGACAAGTAAACGAACGCCTAATTTGCTTGGTTTCAAAATCTTTGTAGTTGATACAAGTACAAGAACATTCCGTTAAAATCTCACCACCCTCAATTTCAGTAGAAGCTAAAATTTCCACAGAATAAGGCAATCTCAACAGCCAAGCAAGAGGACTATTTGCTATGAGATAACGATAAGGAACTAAAGCATCGTGAAGCATCATGTATGCCCAGTTAGCAAAAAGGACTGCTTCTTCATTCACCTCATCAGAATCAAACATGGCAATATTAATATCATTCTCATATTGGAGAATCATAGTATCAATCACTCCTGAAAATTCATCTGCCATTACATCGTGAGCTTTCAGTAATTCTATAGGAATTTTTGATTCTTTAGGACTGGGAGCTTCATAGGGCAATAAATAGCGATACGGCTAACGCCACGCTCCGCGATCGCCAATTTCTTTCTCTTCATTACGAACTACAGCAAATTGTGCGTCCTTCCATCCTTTAGCAACTACCCTACCATCCCGTTTGATAATTGGTAGGTCTTCTCCCACAGCACTAATTTTTTTGCAGACATCCTGAATGAAAGGTAAAGCATCTCCTGTCGGATCATTGATTAAGTCAATGCTCCTAACCAAATATTGCATCACCCATTTACCGCACCTCACCCAGATAAAATTAATGATGTGAAAACAACACGAGCGCAATCTTATGATTTACTGTTTAACGGTTATAAAATCGGCTTGTACTCACTCCACCGAACCTACAGATTATGCACAGCTTCTTACTATGATATGTATTATTTGATACGATTACTCATAAATATTAAATTCCTAAAAGTCAAGTGGATATAGGAGTTGCAGCATAGTGTGCAGATATTGCTAAATTTTATTTGCGTAGCATTTCTGTACTAAAAACTCAGTCAGAGGCCTTGGTAAATCAAGGGATGAAACTTTAAAAATAATCTGTTTCTAATACCTCTAAATATTTAACCAGAGTAAGTGATGGGTATTACCCCTAGTAGAAAATCATCCCACCAAATTACCAACGCCCAGTCATAAATTACTTCTGACTTCTGACTTCTGACTTCTGACTTGCGCTTAGCGCTATTTATTATGGGATAATTGTATACTAGTATTCTAAAATAACCATTACATTGCTGTCAGGGGCTAACTACGGAATTTGTCAACAGTCCAAAAGTCCAGACGAAGATAATCTAAAATATAGCGATGTGTTCAACCCATGCATGGCACACGCACTAGCTTTTTGTCCAACATATATTAATCATCACACCAAATGTCCAATATTTACTTTGATTCTGAAAATAATTCTAAATCCTTTGAGCTTCCGGGTGCTAGGCCCCATTATAATCCTGACCGTCCAGGTCAAGTAGAACATATTTTTCTTGACTTGGAACTTGATATTCCTAACCGCAGTTTTTCTGGTACTTGTATCATTCGCTTGAACCCAGTGCGCAGTGGAATTGATAAATTAATTCTTGATGCAGTAGACTTAGAAATTAAGTCTGTTCAAGTTAACGATAGTGAACAAAGTTTTGACTACGACGGCGAACAACTACAGATTTATCTACAACCAGCAACTACAGCAGAACAAGTAATTAAAGTGGCGATCGCCTATGCAGCAGATAACCCTCAACGAGGGATATATTTCATCACTCCCGACAAAAATTATCCAGACAAACCTACCCAAGTCTGGACTCAAGGAGAAGATGAAGACTCACGTTTTTGGTTTCCCTGCTTCGACTATCCCGGTCAACTTTCTACCTCAGAAATTCGCGTCAAAGTACCTCATAAATTTATTGCCATCTCCAATGGTGAACTTATTAACACGGAAATAAGTGGAAATGAAAAAATTTATCACTGGATGCAAAAACAAGTTCATCCTACCTATTTAATGACTCTAGCAGTAGGTAAGTTTGTCGAAATTAGAGACGAATGGAATGGGATTCCAGTAACTTATTATGTAGAAAAAAATCGCCAAGATGATGCCAGTCGAACCATGGGCAAAACTCCTCAAATGATTGAGTATTTTAGTGAAGAATTTGGCTATAAATATCCTTATCCTAAATATGCTCAAGTTTGTGTTGATGATTTTATCTTTGGAGGGATGGAAAATACTTCCACAACTTTATTAACTGACAGATGTTTGTTAGATGAAAGAGCAGCCCTAGATAACTCTAATAGTGAAAGTTTAGTTGCTCACGAACTCGCTCATCAATGGTTTGGCGATTTAGTAGTAATTAAACATTGGTCTCATGCTTGGATAAAAGAAGGAATGGCTTCTTACTCTGAAGTATTGTGGACGGCAAAAGAATATGGCGAAGAAGAGGCTGCTTATTATTTATTGAAAGAAGCCCGCAGTTATATTACTGAGGACAAAACTCGCTATCGTCGCCCTATTGTTACTAATATTTATCGGGAAGCGATTGAACTTTATGACCGTCATCTTTATGAAAAAGGTGCTTGTGTTTATCACATGATTAAAACAGAATTGGGAGCTGAATTATTTACAAAATCTATTCATACTTTTGTGAAAAATCATGCTCATAAAACAGTGGAAACTATTGATTTATTAAGAGCAATTGAACAGGCAACAGGAAAGAATTTACTCTTTTTATTCGACCAATATGTTTTCCGGGGAGGTCATCCAGATTATCAAGTAAAATATGCCTGGGATGGTGATAGTAAATTAGCTAAAATTACGGTGACTCAAACTCAAGTTAAAACTAATAAGAATGAAAATCCCAGTAAGGAATTATTTGACCTAAAAATTCCCATTGCCTTTGGTTATATCAAAGATGAAAAACCAGAATTAATTACTTTTACTGTCCGAGTGCATGAACAGGCACAAACTTTCTATTTCCCACTTCAAGAAAAGCCAAAATTTATTAGTTTTGATGCGGGGAATAATTATCTAAAAACAGTAAAATTAGAATATCCACTGGCTGAACTAAAAGCTCAGTTAAAATATAACCCTGACCCCACGTCTCGCATTTATGCTGCTGAAGCATTGGTGAAAAAGGGTGGTTTAGAAGTTGTGAAAGTGTTATCAAACGCCCTGAAAGAAGAATCTTTTTGGGGTGTGCGCGTTGAGGTGGCAAAACAACTAGCTAAGATTAAACTTGACCAGGTATTTGACGGTTTAGTTGAGGGGTTGAAAGATGAAGATGCTCGCGTCCGTCGTGCGGTGGTGGAAGCACTTAAAACTATTAAAACCCATGAAAGTTATAAAGCTTTGAAGCCTTTGGTGAAAAATGGCGATGCTAGTTATTATGTAGAAGCTGCTGCAGTTAATGGTATTGGGGATATTGCTGCTGCTAATGCTAATTCTGATCACAAACCCACTGAGGAAAAAGCGATTAAATTGTTGAAGTGGGTATTGGAGGAAAAACAGGGCTGGAATGAGGTGGTGCGCTCTGGTGCAATATCTGGTTTGAGTCAAATGAAGACTTCTGAAGAGGCTTTGAATTTGATTTTGAAATACACTGCTGTTGGCGTACCCCAGGCGTTACGCTTGAATGCTATTCGCTCTTTGGGAACTATTTCTACAGCTCAGTCTCCTGTTAACCTAGAACGCATTTTGCAACGACTGACTGAGTTATCGCGCGAAACGTTTTTCTTAACTCAAATTTCTGTAGTGGCAGCTTTGGGGCAAATGGAAACTGCCAGCGCAATTGGAATTTTACAGGGTTTAGCAGACCAGACTCCAGACGGTAGGGTACGTCGTCGTGCTGAGGAAGCAGTGCAAAGAGTTCAGAAAAATATTGGTTCTGACAAGGCGTTGAAGCAGTTGCGTCAGGAGCTTGATAAAATTAAGAAGGAAAATCAGGATCTAAGGAGTCGTTTGGAAAATTTGGAAGCTAAGGCGAAATTACAGGAATAATTAATAGTTAATAGTCGATAGTTAATAATTATTAGAGTTGTTGGGAATTAAGCTAAAAAAGTGGCTGAAACCCTTATCGGTCAAAGTGTATAGCCTTTTTGGAACTCAAATAACCGAAAGCCTTGTATGGTAAGCTTTTGACCAGTTACAATTTTTATTTCCCAACAACTCTATTAATTCAACAATTGAGATTAACAGCCTCCCCTGTTAAGGGGATAAAATTCCCAATTTTCCTTTTAGTCAATCCCTTTATTTGAATAAGGAGTCATTATTAATTGTTAATTTTTAATTGCTGAAAGGAATAAATAAAAGGGGTGCATTTTAGCTAATGCACCCTCAAATTTATGAATTTAAGATCGAAAAGTTTTAGATTTAACTAACTGTAACTTCTACTTGTTCAGCAACAGGGTAAACGCTAACTTTTTTACCGCTTTTGCCTTTTCTTTCAAAAGTCACTACCCCATCAACTAGGGCAAATATAGTATAGTCACGTCCAACACCAACATTATTGCCTGGGTGAAAAGAGCTACCACGTTGACGCACTAGGATGTTACCTGCTTTTACAACTTGACCGCCAAAACGTTTCACACCTAGTCTCTGAGCGTTAGAGTCGCGACCGTTACGGGTACTACCAGTACCTTTCTTATGAGCCATAATTTCCTCCGAATTTTATAATCTATAATGGCTTATGTACTTATTTTGCCTGATTTTCTAGCTTTTCTGCTAAAAAGTTGTAGAGTGCGTTGCAACGCACCATCAAACTAGAATTGTTTTGCCAACATCAATTTGGTATAACCTATTCTACTGGATTAACACATCTAAAATGGTGCGTGACGACGGATTGCTTAATCACCTTCATAGTCTAGGTTTAAGCCGTCTAACGCACCCTACAATTTTGCACAAAATTAGCTGTGTCAGTCCACTACCTACTAGCTATTACTAAGTAGTTTCAGCTAGGCGTAGTAAGGTTTTTTTGGGTTTCACTTAGTTCTACCCAACCTACAGTTTTAGGCGTGTTAGTTCACGGGGTGCGTTGCAACGCACTATCAAACTAGAATTGTTTTGCCAACATCAATTTGGTATAACCTATTCTGCTTCAGATGCTGCAACTTCAGCAGGTTCAGAAACTACTTCGACTGTCGCCTCAGCAGCGACTGGAGCTTGGGATGTTTCTGTAGAAGTGGTTTCTGCTCCAGCTAATACTGTCCCATTAAGATTGATAGAGTCGATCATTAGGCGGGTTAGCTCTTGACGGTGGCCCCTTTTCTTACGGGTTTTCTTTTTGCGCCGCATTTTGTAGACAATAATTTTTTTGCCACGCAAGTGTTGCATAATTGTACCTTGGACAACCGCACCCGCTACATGGGGTTGACCAATATGAACTTCATTATCATTTTGAATTAGGAGAACATTATCGATAGATATTTTTTCTCCGGCTTCTACTGGTAGGAGGTCGATGTCATAAAAGCGACCTGGCTCTACTCTTAATTGTTTACCACCTGTTTCTATAATTGCGTAACTCATGAGTTTGTGTTGATAGGTTTGCCGTACAGGTAGCTGGTTTTTTGGAGACCAGCTTTTAGGATGTCTGAACCTGGTCCGAGCAGGATTTAGACACACAAACTATGATTATCTGTGATTATGGTAGTATTTGTCAAGTATTTGTCTCCATTTATTCTGAATACACCAGCACACACTATTATAATTTTGAGCGTTGGCGGAACCTAGCGGTAGCTATATCGCTCCTTGACAACTAGAAAAATTTGTTTTATTTTTAAGTGAGATAAGTATTATGGGAAAATAGTGCCTCTTTTTTTAGAGCCATCATAAATGGAAGTAAGCCGGAAGACAAAGCAAATACCAAAATAACTGTAGGGGTTTGGTCTCCAAACCCATTACCCTTGATGCTCAACGACAGAATTTTAATCTCCAGTTGTATTTAAGCTGGAATTTTTATCGGTCAAAGAAGAAAAATGAGAGTTTTTTGGCGATCGCTCCTTGACAACTAGAAAAATTTGTTTTATTTTTAAGTGAGATAAGTATTATGGGAAAATAGTGGCTCTTTTTTTAGAGCAATAAATTTTTCAATTTCCTCTATGGGGAAGGGTAGGAAAGAAAATCCTATAATTGAAGTTCTAGGTAAAATGAAGAAAAATCAGACTTTCAAATTTCTGAACTTCCGAAACAGATGAAATTTCTACCTCGAATCCTTGGTCTAACTTTCCTAGCACTAACTCTGACAAATTGTTCTGGGAAATTACCACCAGAAAAAATTGCCTCTCGACTAGAACCTAGTATTGTCAAACTATTTTATAAAAATCAACCCGGACATGGAACAGGTTTTTTCGTGTCTGGAGAAAAGGGAGTGTGTAGTGTACTAACGGCAGCTCATGTTGTGAAAAAAGAAGGGGAAAGATTATTGCAGACTAGGGATGAAAAAGTCTGGCAAGTTGCTAGGGTGGAAATATTTCCCAGTGATATAGATTTAGCTTTGGTTACTTTTCAGCCAGAGAGAGGAAGTTGTAATTATCCGGCCCTGAAAATAGGTAATTCGGAAAGTCTGAAAAAAGGTAGTTCTATCTATATTTCTGGTTTTCCTATTCGGGGTGGGAAGTTGGTATCCCAGTTTGTTTCTGGTGATGTTTCCGGTTTGGATAAGTTGGCGCGGGGTTATGGAGTTGCTTATCAAGCTTTGACTGTCGGTGGAATGAGTGGAGCGCCTGTTATGGATGTCAATGGTAAGGTTGTGGCAGTACATGGGATGAGTGATGTGGAAGTTGTGCAAAATTTTGCTTCTCTACAGGGGAGTTTGTCTGAGTCAGAACGGCAGACTTTTCAGGAAGCTCTGGAAAGGGTAGAGAATGGTGTTCAACGTTTGACTTTTTCTTGGGGTATACCTATTAATTTATTTCGGGAATATCGGGGTAGGGCGATCGCTCTTGGGGGAGAAAAGCAGGAGGTTAATTTACAACAACAACTGGAGGAGGAGCGGCGAAAGCGTGAAGAAGCTGAACGGCGACTACGAGAGCTGGAAGCTGAACGACAAAAGCAACTTCAAGATCAACCAATTCTTGATGAAGCTCAAACTCTGGCATTAGCAGGTGAGATAGATCGGGCAATTGCCAAAGCACAAGAAATTAAACCAGGAAGAGTTCTCTACGATCAAGCTCGTTCTAAAATTGAAGAGTGGCAATCTCAACAACAAGCAGAACGCAATTTAGAAAATGCTCGTCAAGCAGCAGTCGCAGCAACTCCAGATGCTTATGCAAAAGCAATTAGTTTAGCACAGCAGATACCCACTTCTAGTTCTAGGCAATGGGAAGCAACGCAGTTAATTAATCAGTGGAGTAAACAAATTCTTTCGATCGCTATGGAAGAAGTTAATCGAGATGTATCAGGAGCGATCGAGATTGCCAGAAAAATTCCAGAAAATAGTATTGCTTATAATCAGGCCCAAGGTCAAATCAGAATATGGCAAAGTTGGCTAAGTCCAGATTGAGATATAGACTATCAGGAGTAGCGCGTCAAGCTTGAAATAGTGTTTTAGGAAAATTCTCCAAACCTTAGTCAGAGCAAGAATTATACTCAAAAATTTAATACTCCATTTTAAGCTTGACACGCCAGTTATCAGCTATAGCTGTAGGTTGGGTTGAGGAACCGAAACCCAACACCAACAATAGTATGCCTTTGTTGGGTTTCACTATCGTTCAACCCAACCTACATTAAAAAGGTGCGTAACAGCACAAATTAGATTGTTTGTAAACTCTGTAGCTGTGGCAGAGGTTTTCCCATTTCCTCATAAGCAGAAACTAAATCTGCCAAAACTTCCTTCGCGTTTTCCAAAGCTTCTTCATAAGAACCACCATGAGCTGTAGGTTGGGTTGAGGAACCGAAACCCAACACCAACAATAGTATGCCTTTGTTGGGTTTCACT
>JASJEE010000248.1 GCA_030064835.1 Microcoleaceae cyanobacterium MO_207.B10
GGGGAGTAGGGGAGTAGGGGAGTAGGGGAGTAGGGGAGTAGGGGAGTAGGGGAGTAGGGGAGTAGGGGAGTAGGGGAGAAAGATTGTTGTTGGGTTGAGGAACGAAACCCAACAACAATCTATTGCAACATTTAAGATGAAACAATCCACTACGCCAGGATTTAATATTTTATTTAGAGATACCCTCTGAATCCCTTCTGCACCCTTGCTTAAAGCTTAGTATCTCAAACTGTTGTTAATTATTTGTGCAGCTTAAACGGGTAATTGGGAACCAGCAAAGAGAAGAAAAGACCCATACCCATATCCTTAATATATTAGCTAAGTAAAATGCAGTTATCAAAACGTTTGGAACCCCTGGGCTTTAATGTGTTTGCTGATATGGATCAAGCGAAGACAAGAGCAAAAGCAGCAGGGCAAAATTTGATAGATTTGTCTCTGGGGTCTTCTGACTTACCAGCGCCTCCCCATGTATTAAAAGCGATCGCCCAATCTATACAAGAACCTAGAACTCATGGTTACTTGTTATTTAATGGTACTCAACCTTTTAGGGAAGCAGCAGCTCAGTGGTATACTGAGAAATTTGGTATCCCAGTAGATCCAGAAACAGAGGTACTACCCCTCATTGGCTCACAGGAAGGCACAGCTCATTTGCCTTTGGCACTGCTTAATCCTGGGGACTTTGCTTTGCTACAAGACCCTGGTTATCCTTCTCACAGTGGTGGAGTATATTTAGCTGGGGGTCAAGTTTATCCTATGCCTTTACTAGCAGAAAATCAGTTTTTGCCCGTTTTGGAGGAAATACCCCAACCTGTCCTAGCTCAAGCAAAAATGATGGTCTTGAGTTATCCCCATAATCCCACTACAGCCATCGCTCCTCTATCCTTTTTTCAAAAAGCAGTCGCATTTTGCCAAAAATATAACTTGGTCTTGGTTCACGATTTTCCATATATTGATTTGGTATTCGACACCTATTCCCAGGAAAATATTACCACCCCACCAGTGGCTCCTTCTATTTTTCAAGCCGACCCAGAAAAAAGTATTTCCATAGAATTTTTTACCATGTCTAAATCTTATAGCATGGGAGGTTTCAGGGTTGGCTATGCAATTGGCAATGCTGAGTTGATTAAAGCCTTGCGACAAGTAAAAGCCTGCATTGACTTTAATCAATACCAAGGAATTTTCAATGGGGCGATCGCTGCTTTAACAGGCCCCCAAGAGATAGTCAGACAAACTGTAGAAACTTTTCGCCAACGTAGGGATGTGTTTGTCAAAGCATTGGATCAAATTGGATGGTCAGTGCCAACTCCTGTCGCTACTATGTATGTCTGGGCCAAATTGCCAGACCCATGGGCCAATGATTCTGTGCAGTTCTGTGTGGACTTGGTTGAAAATACTGGAGTGGCCGTATCTCCTGGAGCTGGTTTTGGTAAGACTGGAGAGGGGTATGTGAGATTTGCTTTAGTTCATAAACCGGAGATTTTGTCAAGGGCTGTAGAAAGAATTGCTAAGTTTTTCAAGTGATATTGTTTGATACCGCTATGTAAAAAGTATCAATTACTAGGATAAATTAGTTTAAAAATAGGTAAAAGTGGTTTTTTAGGGAAACTTTACCGGAGAAAAACTCACTTTTAATTGTAATTGTTATAGAGAAAAATAATTCTAATAAGTCAAAGCATTAAGAGATTATGCTGATGATTTTTTTTTCGTATTTCTGATATTCAGTAAAAATACATAAGTGATTATAAGCATAATTAATTAAGATTAAACTTCACTGAATCTTCATATAAAAGCACTCAAAAAGTATGGTTTTTTATTTTGGAAGTGACTATAATGAGACTAAGCAAAATAAAAAAGCTGAACAGACTGGAAAAAAATATACATCCTAAACTATAGGTGCATTGTTATAGATAAATAAAATAAAGGAATCACGAACTTCGGTGATTTGAAGCACATAGACTACTTCCCATTGATGTTTTGATTAACCTAATAGATAAATTTCAATCTCACCAGTCATTCATATTTATTTTTTGACTTCGCGGTTTTTGAGAACAAACAATTTTTAAGGAGAAACGACCATGCTAGGACTAACAAAAAAATTCTTAATTAGCACTTCTGTTGTTGCTGGTATGAGTGCAGTAGTGGGTGCCCCTGTAATGGCTGCTGGCTTTAGAACTTCTGGCAATAATCTAATTTATCAACAAGTAGGTAACCAAACTATAGTAAATGGTGACAACTCTTTAGATTTCTTATCGGATATGTCCGATATGGGCAACATCGAGGTAGGTAATGTAGACGCTGAGTTTGGTCCTGTAGGTAGCATTGAAGGTACATTCAGTGGTAAGACTTTCACCGCTCGTAACGCAACAGCAGCAGACTGGTTTACAACAACTTCAGGAGTATTAGATAATTCATTCGGAGCTGAAAACCTTGCAAATGAATGGTGGGGTGGACTTTACCAAGAAGTGGAAACCAACAAGAGTAGCTATCTTACCCTTTTCACTACAGCAGGTGGTACCGAAGAAGACCTTTATAACATATTCTTGTCCCAAGGTGGATTTGAACGTGCTAGTGATGCCAATATCACTTACATGAATGCTAACGGTAAGGATATGGAGTTTTGGACGCTAGGTCACTATGATATGGATCAGAAATACGGAGATGCTATAGAAAACGCAATGGTAGGTTATGTAACTCAAAAGATGCCTTTTCTCAACACTCTCGCTGTTCAAAATGCAGTTGATGGAATACTAACAGATATCCAAGCTAGTGAAATGCTGATAGTAGACGATGGGAGTAACACCTACAACCTCTATAGTTTCTTGGCTGAGGAATCTGAAGTGACTGCAGCTGACGATGGTGTTTCTCATAGTGGTCTCTACAAACATAGTATTACTGGCGTTATCAGTCCTGAAGAACCAAAAAAAGTACCCGAACCTTCTGCTATGTTAGGTTTGATGGCTGTTGGTAGTTTGTTAGCAGCTTCTAAGTCCAATTCTCAAAAGAAAGCATAAATTCCTTCTATCTTTCTTTTATTTGTTAGGAGTAAGAAAACGTAAAATATTTGGGAGTCAATAGGCTCCCTTATTTTTTTGTTAAAGCATATTTTGGGCTGATGATGTTATACCAAATCTCAAAAATTTTGCTGTATTTAATTGGGTGACTACGGACGTTGCATGGAATATCCCTACGGGTATGAGGAGAGGTTATTTTGGTTATCAATTAATAGTTAACATTACCTCTGCAATCAGGAGGCTTGAAATTTGGAATAGAATATTCTGTTTTTTTATCCCCTTAAAATGGGAGGCGCATACCCAGAATTTTTCGGTCAATACTTGTTTTCTAAAGTAATTGTTGACATTCCAGTTTCAATGCAGCAATTACTTTTTCATATTCACTTTGAACTTGAGAAAAAATCTCTGAGACCTCTGATGGAATAGAACTATCAGATTCGGATGCCAAACGAGCTATACTTTCTAACTCTTGACAAATATGATAAAGAGCTAGACCACCTATAGTACCACTAATTGATTTCAAAGAATGGGCTGCATTTTTAAGTATTAGTGGGTCAGCTTGATTAATAGCAATATTAATATTTTCTAGCAGTTCGGGAGAAGTTTCTACATAAATCTCGACTACTTCTTCTAAAGCATCTACTTCCCTTAATCCTTGGATTACCCTAATATCAAGAACAGTATCCTCACTTAAAGTTAGTTGATTATTTGTATTTTCGCTACGATACTCGGTTTTGCCAGATAACAGTGATTTTGGTAAAGTAGATTTTTCTTTTCCAACTGAAACAAAAGACTCGCACTTGCTCAAAGCTTCCACCAGTTGATCCACACGTATCGGCTTACTAATATAATCATCCATACCAGCGGCTATACATTCCTCGCGATCGCCTTGCATCGCATTAGCAGTCATCGCAATAATTCGAGGTCTCATGGAAAAAGTTTGATCTCGTTCCATTTCTTTGTATTCATCGCGAATGCAACGCGCTGCTTCTAGACCGTCCATTAAAGGCATCTGGACATCCATTAGTACCACATCGTAGGGGAAATTATGTACAGCTTCCAAGACTTCTAAGCCATTGCTAGCAACATCCGCACGATATCCCATGCGTTGTAAAATTTGTAAAGCGACCTTTTGATTAACTAGATGATCGTCTGCTAACAAAATCCGTAGTGGTAACTGTTCTGCTAAGATTGGAATAGCCTCAGAAGCCCATCTGTTATCACTTTTTACTGGAAATTCAACACCTTGACCACAAAGAACATTTAGTAAGATTTTATAAAGCTGGTGTTGTTTAATCGGTTTGTGCAAAACTGCTACAAATAATTGCTCAGAAATTTTAATTTCTTGCCTACCTACGGAGGTTAGCATCACTAGGGGTAAACCATTATATTCTGGATTTTGCCGAATTTTTAGAGCTAAGGTTATACCATCAATTTCTGGCATTTGCATATCGATAATTACCAGGTCAAAACATTTTCCTGTAGTTATTAATTCTAAAGCTTCCATCCCATTTTTTGCTGTGGTTGGTATCATTTCCAACCATTGAGTTTGCTTTAATAATATTTTGCGATTAGTGCTATTATCATCAACTATTAATATTCTTTTGCCAACTAAATTGGGTTGATTTTTATTCAACTTATTAGTTTCATATAATTTATCTTTAATAGTTTGAACAGTGCATTTAGTAATGATAGTAAAATAAAAATTTGAGCCTGATGTTTTATTTGTCGAGTCTATTGTCAAATTTAAAAGTGGTAATCTGTAATTTTCTGGAGGATTACCTGCAAGCATACCCATACTCTCAAGCCACATTTGACCACCCATCATTTCAGCTAATCTTTTGCTAATAACTAATCCTAAACCTGTACCACCATATTGACGACTGGTAGAAGAATCAATTTGACTAAAAGACTTAAATAAACGGTTCATGCGCTCGGCAGGAATACCAATTCCTGTATCTATAACTGAAAATTGAATTTCATAAACAGGCCAAATATTACACCCATTAGAGTGTGAATTTTTTTCGGCTTTTAAATCTTCTTCTAAAGTTGATTGATTCAGGTTTTTTTCTAACTGTTTGGCATTAACTGAAACTAGAATTTCACCATTAGCCGTGAATTTTACAGCATTACTCAATAGATTGACTAAAATTTGACGTACTCTAGTAATATCTCCTACTAATGTACTTGGTGTTTCTGGGTCAATAAAATAGGCAAGTTCTAATCCTTTTTCTCCTGCTTTTGCTGCTAATAAATCGATAGATTCTTCAACACAGGTTCTTAAATCAAAAGGCTGTTCTTCTAAATCCAGTTTTTCGGATTCGATTTTTGAGAAGTCAAGGATATCATTAATCAGAGTTAATAAAGCATCTCCACTACTACGAATAGTATGAACAAAGTCTGTTTGATCTGAATTTAGAGGAGTATCTAAAAGCAAACCTGTCATACCAATAACTGCATTCATTGGGGTTCTAATTTCATGGCTCATAGTGGCTAAAAATTCACTTTTAGCTCTGGTTGCTGCAAGTGCTTCATCACGAGCTTTTGCCAAATCATTTGCTGTTTGTTGACGTTCTAATTCTCCACCTATCCATTGAGCCATCAATTTTAATAATTCTCGATCTACAGCTTTAAATGGTTCGTTGAGAGCTGTAGGACTCCAGAAGTTTAGGGTTCCATAAACTGAACCTGCTACTATGATTGGCGCTCCCATATATGCTTCTATTTTAAAAGCCATATCTTCTGTAATACAAAAGCCTGAGAATTTAATTGATTCAAAACAGATAGGTTCTTTTCCCATTGCTGTGGCTATAAAGGTTTTTTCTAAATCAAATATTTGACCTTTATGAATAGAATCATCAGGAGATTTAGCTGCTATAATTATGTAGTTATCTGCCTCAATTTTAGATAAGACTCCGATTTCTAGACCAAATTTCTCTAGACCCATTTCTAATAATTGTTCAAGGCGATAATCGAAACTAGAAATGAAATTGCTACCTTGATTTTTGCCTGGGGAAGGAGTAGCTGTTATCTGATACAATCTACGAATAGCGGCTTCACTTTCTTGTAATTCTTCTTCTCTTTGCTTTCGATCAGAAATATCACGGGAAACAGCAATAATTTCTTGTACTTTCCCTGTTTCAGAATCACGAATTGTGCGAGCTGTGGTTTCAAACCAAACGTATTTACCATTTTCGCAGAGGATACGGTAAGTTAAAGTGTAGGTGACTGGGTTTTTGATAATAGTTGAATAAGCTTTGACGATCGCTTTGATATCTTCTGGATCAAAAAACTTTTGTGGATGAGTACCGATGAGGTCAGATGGGGAATATCCCATGAGATGTTGACAAGCTGGCGATACATACAAAAACACTCCATCTGGAGAATGACGAGAAATCATATCAGTGGAGTTTTCTGCCATTAATCGATAACGTTCTTCGTTGTCTCGACAGTTAGATTGAGAATTAGCTAATGCTTCGAGCATTTGATTAATATTTTCAGCCAAGCTAGAAAGTTCATCTTTTCCTGGCATCATAATGCGTGTGTCAAGATTCCCACTAGAAGCAACTTGATTCACCACTTTGTTTAATTTTGAGACGCGAGATACTACGAGTTTTTCGATAACTGCTATTGTGACAATACAGAAGACTAAGCCTACTAATATCCACGAAATAATAAAGTAATACAAGAGGGATTGACCGTGATGATGAATTATTCGATCTACTTCTACTACTAATTTTAAAGCAGCTTGACCATAGATATCTGGAATGATTGTGTAACCTGCTATTCGATCTTTATTTAGAGGTTGGACAAGAATTTTTGCGGTTTGGGATTGAGAGTTATTTTCCCATCTGCTGAAGCTGAGTGATAATTCTGTGAGATTAGCTAATTTAGCTATTGTCATTTCATCTAAATAGCGTCCTACAATTAAGGTGTTATAGTTAAGCCGATCCTTGAGATTAGGAAAAGGAGTAGCGACAATCATCATCACTGTTTCTGGTAACAGAATTATGCCTTTTTTATCAATTGAATTATGGTTACTTTTGTAAGTATTTAAAGTTAAGCTTTCAGGTATGGTAAATTCTGTTTCTTGATTTTGATCTAATCCCTGACTAAATAATATTTTACCTTCCGGATTTAACAATAATAAGAGGTTGATTTTGTGATTGATCAAAAATTGACTTGGTAAATAAAAATGATGATTAGAGTCAACTTGATTCGGAGCAGCTAAATTTTGGGACAAGGACAATACAGTCTTCTGCTTCGCTATCGTAGATAAATTGGACAACTCGTCATCTAATATATTTAATGCTCTTCCCACATCCAGGCGAACGTAATCTTCTTCCAAGTCTTGGAAGTCATAAACCAACATCATTGATGCTGTGATACATAAAACAACTATTAAACTGGCGATCGCGCTACTAATAACTATTAGCGTCTTTTGACGAAGTTTCATCGAGCTGTCCCCTATCGGTCCTCTTTAGCAACTAACCACAACTGAATATGTAGATGGTAAAACAGGCATTTATTTGTCCTTGATAATTAACACCTAATCACACCCTAATATTATTATGTCTAAAAATTTTCTTTGGTTTAGCTAGTTTGCCAATTACAGAGGAATTCCAATAAATAAAATTTATTGATATCTCTGAATAATTATCAGGATTTTCTCAGAATCAATCGTTAATTTAGAGACTATTGTAGTTTAAGAATTGTGTTGTAAAAGTGGGTCAAGTGAAGTTGAGATTTCAATGGCCAAAAAGCATTTTAGGCTGGGGGGAATGGAAAGTTGATCCCTCTTCTTTGCAGATTAGGTTAACAGTGGGTATAGCAGTATTTTCAGTATTAGGACTTGGCAGTGTCGCCTTCTGGACTAGCTGGAAAATGCAGCAATTGTTGATTGTTAGTCATAAGCATAGTATTGAGCAGTTGGCTGAACGCTTTCCGCTAGATGTTGAAATGTATCGTGAAATGTGGTATATAGACAAGAGTTTACAAAAGGCCATTGATAATTTAACGGTAGCTAATGTATTCTTATGGGTCAAAGATAATGAAGGGACTGTTGTAGCTAAATCACAAAGTTTGGATAATCACCCTGACTACTTTGTTTTTAAGTCTTTGACGGAGATGGTACTACAACCTGTAATTTACCCGATTAATGAACGTTATTTTGTGCTATGTGGTGGCCCCTTAACGGTCGAGGGTAAAATAGTGGGAAAGCTTTATGTTGCTCAGGACATTACCAGGGATCAAAAGATGCTGGTGACAATAGTTTTGAGCTTGAATATGGCAAGTATATTGGCTACTATTTTTGTGACGGTAGCGATCGCTATTTATATCAAGCGTTCCCTGATTCCCCTACGTCATATTAGTCAACTTGCTGATACTGTTGAGGCGGACCATTTGGATCGAGCTACTGTCTCCCTAGAGCGGGCACCTCGGGAAGTTAGGGAGTTGGCTAGAACTTTGGATACTATGTTGGGGCGTTTGTCTGCTTCTTGGGAGCAACAAAGGCAGTTTGTAAGTAATGTTTCTCACGAGTTAAGAACTCCTTTGACTATTGTTTCTGGGTATCTTCAGAGTATTCTGAGGCGGGGAAATAATTTGACTGAGACTCAAAAAGAGGCTTTGGAGATTGCTTTTGGGGAAGCACAACGTACTATTGAGTTATTAAAAGATTTGCTGGAGTTAGCTAGAGCTGATAGTGGCCAAGTTCATTTTGATTTGGAATCGGTGGTGCTCAATTATTTGGTGGCTGAAGTGGTAGAAATGGCAAAAAGGTGTAGTGAACGAAGGTTTATTTTTAAGTTGGGAAAGGGATATCAAGTAGGGAGTCTGGAAAAAATTTTTAGTCCTGATAAAGAGGGGAAAATTAATTTAGTTTCTGAGTCTATTGCTAAGTCGATAAAAGTTAATTCAGAAGTTAATTTTCTAGAGGTTAATGTTAATGATCAAGACCTTGATCAAAAATCGGCAGTAAATTTTGCTAAATTCACAAGTTATCCATTAATAGAAGTAGTAGCAGACTCTAATCGGATGAAACAAGTTTTACTGAATTTAATTGATAATGCGGTTAAATATTCTGATCAAAGTTCTCCTGTCAGATTAAATTTATATCAAGAAAATGGTCAGGCAATAATTCAAGTATGTGATGCAGGTCAAGGTATTCCTTTGTCACAACAAGCAAAGATTTTTGAACGTTTTTATCGAGGAGATGAAGCGAGGAGTCGTTCTGGTAATGGAGCTGGTTTGGGTTTGTCTATTGTCAAAACTTTGGTTGAAGGAATGGGTGGCAGTATTAAAGTTTTTTCAAAGTTAGGTAAAGGTAGTGTGTTTACAGTAAGTTTTCCTCTAAAAAATGTTTGATAATTTGTAAGCATTTAGCCATTAGCTATCAGCTTTCAGGGTTACTAGTTTGTTGCATTTGAAGGAGGAATTAGGATTGATATCAACTAACATTAATTAACCGGATTGTAGGAAGAATTTTTTTAGTTCAGATAATAATCTGAAATGATTTGTGAAAAAAGTTTCGGGGTTTGGTTACAAATCCCTTTTTTGCTTGGGTTGGGAGACAAAACTGCTAATTTTAGTAGGAGTAGGGATAACTGGAAGTTATAGAGGAGGTAGTAGGAAGTAGTGTCTTACAGCGGTTTTCATTAGTAGGGAGGTTGCATAGAACGTCCCTACAGGGTTTTGGTTATGGCTCTGGTGGTTCATCAAGAGCGAAAAGCGCTGTAATTTTTATGCCATAGTCAGCCTTTAATGATAACTTTTTGAACCTTTTGGAGTTAAAATATTGCACTTTTTCAATATCTAAAAAGGTTAAAACCTTTACCTGTTAATTCTTTTAGATTTAATCACCAAACCCTATTTTAGAAAAATGGTATTACAGTACCTTTCCTATGGCTAAATCCCATTTATTTATTACTGGCGAAAAAATAGACTAGACCTAATTTATTACTTACAGCGGTTTTCATTTCAGTAGACCA
>JASJEE010000249.1 GCA_030064835.1 Microcoleaceae cyanobacterium MO_207.B10
GGCGTTGCTGATTTGGGGTATGATTTATATTTATTAGCGATCGCGCTCACTATTAAATAGTAAGTATTCTAGATTGTTGAGTTTTTATTTTCATACCTTGATTCAGCAACGCCGATTTTTGATTATTGGAGATGTCTAATTAAAAATACACTTCGTTTCAGGTTAATGTTATTGACTTTGTGTATTGTGAATTAGAGTATTGACTTATTTATAAAGTATTGCTCTCCTATTCTCTTCTTTGAGTTTGCTTGCTAGCTTGTTAAAGCTAAGAATCAAGAATTCTCTGGATTATCTTTAGGAAAAACAACATCTTCATAAATAGAAGAAATAGGGAAATGGAAATCAACAGTGGTAAAGTGAACTTGTAGGTCTGTTTGATTTATAGTAGGTTCTTCTAGGGAATAAGTTGTCAGTTCCCATTTCCCTTTTTCATTGAGTCGATAACAATCAACATTCATAGTTTCTGACTCAATTAGAATATATTCTTTTAATGTATCCATCCGACGATAATTTCTAAATTTTTTGCCTTGGTCAAAGTATGCTGTACTAGGAGACAATACCTCTACAATCAAACAAGGATGATAGACTACTTGTCGAGCTGTGCGATCGCGACTGTCACAAGTGACCATAACATCGGGATAGTGAAACGGTCCATTGTCCGAAACGCCTACTTTTGCATCTGCCATGAAAATTTTACATCCCCCTGTCATTGCATAGACTTTCCCATTGATATATTCGTATTTGATGGGTTGTTTTTCCTCCCATTCAAAATATTCTTGGGGAGTCATCGGTGGGATTGTAAGTTGGGCAATCATTTTGACTCTTGATGATTTTGTTTGATAATAGGTTGATATACAATTATAGATTCAATTTCTTGATTAGTAGTTGGTAAACGAAAGGTAGAAATAATCCATCCATACGAAATGCTAATTGTTTGACTTCACGGGAAGTAAATTTATAATTATTAGTTTCGGCTTTATCAACACCAATTAATTCCAAAAAACCCTCTGGAAATGTGAGAAATAGTTCATAGAAAATGCTGTCTGTTTTCAGCCTTTGTTACCTGTTTTTAACTATAACCATTTAATAGCTGAATGCTTACTTATTTTAATATAAAAGGTTGGATATATTCACAAATTCACAACTAACAAATCAAGAATTTTTCCTTTTTTAATTCCGTTTACCAACATAAAGTTAACTTCTTAAATATACAGCAAGTTCTGATTCAATTAGAACACTTATGGCGGTTTTCATTTCAGTATAAGAATGTAGGGACGTTCCATGGAACGTCCCTACAAGGTTGTGGTTATAATGATGTGATTTTTCAATCTGAAAAATGCTGTATGCTGTATTAATGATAAATAAAAATAGATTTAGAGGCAAGGTTTTGGAATAAATTATTTGTGTTGGGTTTTTCCGTTGGAAATGCTTCGCAAACGTTACCTCAACCCAACCTACAAATACTATCGAAAGTATCTGTAAATATCTTTTCTGTGAAGTATCCTCACGAAATTAACTACACTATCATTAACTTTAATGCCTAATCGGTAATCTCCTACTCTAATACGGTAGTATTTTTCCTCACCTTTTAGTTTTTTGATATTTCTAACTTCAGTTAATTTTTCTGCTTTCTGCTTGTTCAACTTCTAGAATAATTTCCTGAATTTTTGTCAGTAAATCAACATCAATAATTTTGAGCAAATCTTTTTAAAAGCTCTTTTTAAACTCAATATTCATATTTTTTCATTCAGGATTTTAAAGATTTTTTCTCGGCTGACTGGTTCGGTATTTTCTCCTTCTTGAATTGCGTTTTTTATCAATATATCTTCTAAAGTTTCTGCTAAAATTTCATAAAATTCTTCTTTTTGTTCTTGCATTAATTCAATAATTGCTACTTTGAGTAAGTCTTTAAGTTTAGTCTCATCTATAGTAATTTCAGACATAGTTTTTCTGAGATAATTAGTTGTTTAAATTATAGCATTTACAGGGGTTTTTATTTCAGTAGAACAAAGTAGGGGCGATTTCCAGCGGAATGCTGCGCAAACGCGAATCGCCCCTACAGGGTTTTGGTTATAACGATGTGGTGTGGTTTATTAAGAAAGAAAAGCTGTATGACTGATAGATAAATATAGATTTAGAGACAAAGTTTGGGAATAAATTATTTGTATTTGTGTTGAGTTTCGTTACCTCAACCCAACCTACAATAACTTAAAGACTTTTATTTACCATTGCATAAGTTGATCTATTTTGTCTCGAAGTGAGTTTGCAGAACTAGAACAACTATTAAAACAAATAAGGTCAACTTTTACTTCACCATTACGAGCGCAAATAACGTCAAAAACTGCGTTATTTCCTTTTGTAAAACGTTCAGCCCAGTTAGGAACTTTTTGAATTTCTCCTTGATTTACTAAAAATTCCATTATCGGAAGAGCTTTGTTATAACAACTCGTTTCATCTTTGGTACTCACTGGATTCCAACCTGTGGTTCGTCCAGTTCCTGTTTGAGCATTTGCTTGTTTAGGTAAAGAACCAACTATTAAAGCAAAAGCCGTAAGAGTAAGAAATAGTTTGTTTGTAATTGTACTAATTTTCATTTTTACTTAACCTTAATTGTATAGATTTTTAGGATATATTTATTCTAATTCCCTCATTTTCATCTCACAAGTCGGAAGAGGGCGGATAAAGACGGGGATTTTGTTAAAAAAACATAAAAAAGACGGATAAAGAAGGATTTTAGCGGATAGGATTTTAAGAAAACTTAACTGAAAAAAAATGGACTGGCAAACAGTTTTAAATTCAATTGATGAGTTGGTCTTTCAGCAAACTGGTAAACATTTAAGTAATCTGCAAATGGGAATTTTAAAAGGTGTTTTGAACAAGGAAAAATACAGGGATATTGCAGAACGATATAAATGTTCTAAGGGTCATGTCAAGGATGAAGGATACGAACTATGGCAACTTTTATCAGAGATTTTTGGAGAGAAGTTAAATAAGTCAAATTTTGTCGCTACAGTCGAACGTTTAGGATTTGCAAATTATCAGTCACCACTAATAGGAAATCATGTTCGTGTTGATAATATTAATCTCTGCAATAACGCTGAAACAACTGAATTAAAAAATAGGGATTTTGTAAATACTAAAGATGATAACAACACAACCTCTTGCCAACCCATTGTTCAAAATGTTTTGCATACAAATAAATTAAACACTGTTTCCAAATTAATCAAGCTCGGTTTAACAGCGCAACAAATTTCTGAAGCACTAGATTTACCATTAAATGAAGTAGAAAAATTAATAGAATAAAAAAGTTGGAAAAAATCACCAAATTAACTTCTGAAATATACAGCAAATTTTGGTTGAATCATAGCACTTATGACTGAGCAATAAAAATAGATTTAGAGATAGGGTTTTAGCAAAAATTACTTGTGTTGGGTTTCGTTACCTCAACCCAACCTACCAATACTAATTATTTTTAATCTAATTAGCTATTTGTTGTGCAAAAGACAAAGGCAAATCTAAAGATAATGATATGGCAAATTTGAAGTTTATGTAATTTTATATTACTTTGATAAAATTACTAACCCAGCCTTACCATTATAGAATAAATAGGATTTCTATATCAAATTATTGTCAAAAATTCCCATAAAAAAAGGTGGGAAAAACCCACCCTAACATTAACAACAATTTATCGCACTACACAAATAGAGCGCAGATATTTATCAATACTCAAAGTCAGTTAAGAATTACTTTTAATTTTTTACTTCTGACTTCTAACTTCTGACTTCAACTAAGCACCAACAGCTTCTTTGGCAGCATACATAACTTCTAAAGAAATCTCACCAATACCACGTTCTCTCGCAAACTTTTCCGTATTTCGCTTCACCTTACCCCGGACAAAACCAGGCACTTTATTCAATTCTGCCTTTGCATCTTTCGTCCAATTCAAATCAGAATCAGCAGAAATTCCCTTAGTAATAACTTCTTTAGTATCATGTCCGCCAAATATTTCTAATAGATGATCTTCCATTCCCAAAGTAAAGGAATTATAAACCAAATCTGCAATTTGATTAGTACCCTCATAACCCATAAACGGTTTATAACCAATCGGGAAATTCTGAATATGAATAGGTGCCGCAATAACACCACAAGGAATATCTAAACGCTTACCAACATGACGCTCCATTTGCGTACCAAAAATCGCCGAAGGTTCCACACGAGCGATCGCGTCGCCAATTTCTCCATTATCTTCACTAATTAAAACCTCATCGCAATATTCACTCACCTGTTCGCGGAACCAGTCAGCATCATATTTACAATAAGTACCCGCCCAAACAACATGAATACCCATTTCCCGCGCCAAAATTTTTGTCAAAGCAGCAGCATGAGTATTATCGCCAAACACCACCGCTTTTTTACCAGTTAAATTTTGACAGTCAATGGAACGAGAAAACCAAGCAGCTTGAGAAACGTGCAAAGTTTGGTTATCAATAAATTCCTCATAGTCAACATTTGCACCCTGAGCATTAACTACCTGCTGAATTTTGCGAATACAACGAGCAGTTTCCACCACACCCATAGGAGTAATATCAATATAAGGCATTCCAAATTCTGATTCTAAATATTTGGCTGCCATTAACCCTAGTTCTCTGTAAGGTGCGAGGTTAAACCAAGCGCGGGGCAGATTTTTTAAATTGTGAACTGACGCACCTTCGGGAATGACTTCGTTAACTTCAATACCTAAATCTGTCATCAACCGTTTTAACTCGGTGCAGTCATGTTGGTTATGGAAACCAAGGGTAGAAACACCAATGATATTTACAGAAGGTTTTTCAGTTTTTCCCTCTGGAAGTTCCCCTTTCTTTTTCGCCTTCTCAATATAATATTTAACAATTTGCTCTAAAGTACGATCCGCTGCTTGGAGTTCGTTAACGCGATAATGGTTAACATCTGCCAACATTACATCACCTTTCGCATCTATTTGAGCGCGTTCGACAAAATTCTCTAAATCTTCTTGCAAAATACTAGAAGTGCAGGTGGGAGTAAGAACAATTAAATCTGGAGTTTCTTCCTTGTCTTTACGGACAATATTATCTACTACTTTTTCTTGGGAACCCCGCGCCAATACATTGCGATCGACTACACTAGCGGTGACTGGTGTATAATCCCGTTCTCTTTCTAACATAGAGCGCATAACGTTGAAATAGTCGTCGCCAAGAGGAGCGTGCATAATAGCATGAACGTTTTTGAAGGAACTGGCAACGCGCAATGTGCCAATGTGAGCGGGACCGGCATACATCCAGTAAGCTAATTTCATATAATCTTCTCCGTTTTGTTGTTAACAGTTTAAGGATTTGTTAGTTTGATTGTCTCAGATTTTTGATGTCTTTCTTCATGGAAGTAGGGCCATTTGAATAATTTTTGCCCAGGTTATCTCATGTACTAAGAATTTAGTTTGCCAGTAAAGCAATTGGATTATTGTTTTAGTTAATTATTCTTAATTTTTGAGTGAATTTATGTTAATTGAAGACAAAAGGGGTTGACAATAGTTTTATTTGAGTATAGAAAATTAGCGATCGCTGATTTTCTAGGTGTTAAGTAGTAGATGTTAGGTTCAACTATTAATTATTAATAATTTCTTGGCTATTTTATTTCTAAAATTTTTTTGTAAATCTGGAATTAAACTGCTTAAATACCTCACGAGGTAAGATTAAAATTCACGTTCTAAAAATTCCACTGTACTTTCATTAATCAGTACCCAACCACTCTTTGATGACAGAGAAATCTTTACCCACCAGGCAGTTTTATAGGATGCGCCGTAACATGGTTCACACGAACCTGCATAAATATTACCTTGATATTCAAAAAACATTTGACCTTCCGCTCGGCTTTGCAATACATTAATTTGGTCTCCTTTTTTAAGAGTGAGGTTAGTCTCTTTTTCCGATGAATAATAAGCATCCTTTGAAAGGTATTTGATATTTCCATAATTAATTACTTCCAATTGTTGGGTTTCTTTGATAATGACAAGACCTGATTCAATTGTTTGATATTGAGCTTCAGTAAAATTGAAGATAGTTCCCTTTTTTACTTCCAGTCCTTCTACAGGTGGAGAGTCTAAATTTGGTCTCTGCAATGGTTGGAGATTCATTTTTGATTTAAAATTTGGGATACCTTCTCCTGGCGATAAACCAATTGAAAATAAAACATCTAATTCTTCAGAACTTGAAACTGGTTTCGATAAAAACAAACCAGAAGATAAAACAATCAAAAATGCTAAACATAATATATTGAATGAACTATTTTTTTCTCCCAATATTTTTTAAGTAGTTTAATTACTAACGTATTTCAGCAACGCCAGAAAATTTAATATAGGTTGATTCTAGTGGAATTTAGGTATTAGCCAAGTAGGAAAAAATTTTAGAGAGTCATATTGTTTATAACGTTTCCCAGACTAATGAGGTAAACCTATCTTTATTTATATTTTATTTGATTTTATTTGATTTGATTTGATTCCCAGTTAAGTGTTTCCTAAAACCAACAAATGAGCATATCTAACCCAGAACACGGAATTATTATAGAAACAAATAATATTCGCCTATCACCTAAAACAGACGAATGAGTGTACTTCATCAGTATGGGAATTCCTATATGTGATACCAAATTGATAAATGTTTGCTACAAATATTATCAATCTTGGGTGTTGGGTGTGGGGTGTTGGGTGTAGTGAAATAATAGGAAAAACCTAGAAAAAAGCCGATTATAAAAGAGATAAAGTGGAAAAAATTTATTAATTGGTTAATACTTGAAGTTTTCTCAAAAAAAACATTCTTTTTTCACGCATGGTATGACACCTTCATTACTCTAATTATAAATTTTTGTAAATAGACATTTCCGATAATCAAAAATCAAATCAATTATCGCCTATAAATCATCAATTATTTCCTCCTACTCCCTCTCTTGGTGGGCGTTCCGCAAACGAGCTGTCGTTGTCGCGGGGTCGCACCGCTACTTCCTCTTTTCCAGAGAGGTCTAATAGAAACCATCTTCAAGCTGGATTATAAATTTTGCTTATCTCTGAACATAGATAGTATTGTTTAAATTTTCCCTTAAAACCGATTCATAAATCCATTTTTTATTATGTGATAATTTTGTCTATATATAATTTTTATGACAAGTAAAAGTAAGTAGATATCCAGGATTTTGGCAAACTTTAATTAATCAGCTCGGTGTAAATAAACATAAAATATTTTTATTAATAAAAATCATTAGTATTATGAAGATTCGGTAAAGATGTGCGTTATCTATTGCGATTTTGAGGTAAGTGAATTTACAGTGTAGATATAACTTTCCTAAATCAATATCTAATTAATTCTGACTGTGAATATTTTCCAGAAAATTCTAGTGAGCTTAGAAAACAATTTGTTAGTTTTGGTTTAACTAAGCTGAGTTTTGCTTTGACTCCTATTTTATAGATAGTCGATGCACTACCAAAAACTTCATCCAATTAACAGGATCTATCAAAATTATGAGATTGAAAAACACCACAAAAGTCTTCTTTAGCACTGCCACAATTGTTTGTGGATTGATATCTGGTGTAGCAGTAAAAAATGCTGATGCTGCAATTTTAGGATTCCAAAAAATCGAAGATACGGAAAAACAATTTAGATACGATATTTTCTTTGACAATGAATTTGATTTAGGCTCTACAATTTCCGTAGGAGAAAATTGGACACTCACAGTTACAGAAGTATTTGCCGTACCATTTGGAGAAACAACAGCACAACAAGCTATTCAACTCTCAAACATTGCTAATATTAATTCACCTCATGACGAAGAAGGAATAAATGATTTACCAGATATAATTTTTTCTCGGTTTGAAGCAGCAGTAGGAGGAGGACAACAACCACATTCACCTAATGGACATTTTTATATAGGTATGGGTAACTATTTTAACTTACTTGGAGAAGCGCGACCCGAAAATTCCCTTACTTGTTTTGAATGTGAAGAAAAAGCTGTCTGGAAATTGGAAGCAAAACTCGTACATACTCCCGAACCGACATCAACTTTGGCATTAATAAGTGTGGGAGTTATTGGAACTGGTGCAGCATTCAAGCGGAAGAATAAAGCTTGATTTGTTCTAAATTAACTTCTAGGGAAATCTACGAATTTTGATGTTAGTAGATTTCTTGCTTTCATATAGCAATCCGCCCATAGGTTGTGACAAATTAAAAAGTAAATAAAAAAATTGAAAGTCCCACCTGTTATACCAATTCTGAAAAACTTTGCTATACTTGAATTTCCTATTTATAGATACTATTTATTGAGGTAATTGGATTGTCTACTAAGATAAGTTAAATCTCTGGTTATTTTGACCACCTTTCAAGCGTAGTATTACTTTTGAGAACTGGTATTACCTGTTCCCTAAAAAGCAGTAAGATTTTTGCGACGAATAAAATAGGATTGCTATATATCTACATCTATAAATTATGTTGGGTTTGATTTCTCAACCCAACCTATATGAATTGCTTTCTCAACTATTAACTTGCTGCTCAAAGAAAAGAAATATTGCTATTTCCTAGACAGTAGCAACAGAAAAGCATAATTTTTTCCCTTCATAGACGAAGAGGCGATCGCCTCTTTGTTTAACCTTATATTTTCTAGAAATATTAGTAAGCATTCAGCAGTCAGCTAGTCTCTTACATAGGAACTGGGTTATCAGCTAAAAATCCAATGGTATAAGTCCACCACTATATTTAAAAATTTACTAGTGCATTTTAAAACAATTAAAAGTATGGATAAAAGCTCATCAGTTAACTTTAGCTGAGAGCTGACATCTAATAGCTGAATGCTTACAAATATTATATAAATTTATCTAGTTTTTTAGCGATAATCTTCATAAATTACTTGTTTCATCCATCAACAATACAGTAAAAGACTAATTTATGACTACTGCAATTTACAGTTATCTTTGCTAGAGCTTTAAGCCATAAATTCTCATCATCAATAATAGAAAAATATTGCTGATAAATTAAGTGATAGGAATCAAATCTCCCCCAGATTTTCCCTAAGTTTTTTCTAGATATTCGATTTAGTAAAAGACCTAAAACTACAGAAATAAAACCTACAAATGTACTGGCTTCAGGAACTTTCTGAGTTTGCTCTTCTGTTGGTTCATCTGTTTGTACTTCTCCTAAATCAATAGTGAAGTTATTTTCTAGTTCTGTTTCAGATAAAATCATGTTGTCATAATACCAATTTGATAAATGTTTGCTACAAATATCTAGGGTAATTTTTAGGAGTCAGGAGTCGTAGGGGCGATGCGCGTAATTAGGAGCATTCCGCAGGAAATCGCCCGTACAGGAGTCGCATGGGAATGGCTTTAATACCATTTTTTAGGCCGTAAATCATCTTTTTTGTCAAAAGGACATCTCTGATAAAATCTTTTTATCGCCCTTACTATTCGTAACATTCTTTTTTCAAAATGGTATAAGACCTATGCCAGTATTTCAAATACCCTATTTCATCATTAATATCTAAAGATATAATATGACTTTCATAACCTCCGTCTTCCTCATATAAAGAATAATTACTGATACCAACAAGTTGACCATTATTAAAATCAAAATATGCTTGATTGAAAGCATCAGTTGCTGCATAACTGTACAACAAATCGTTACTTACTATTACCTGTAGTGGATAACTCTCAACCTGCTGGTTTTCTGGATAAGATACTTCTTGCCAACCTTCTCCACTTAAATACCAATTAAAATAACCATTAGTTAAATCTGAACCCTTAACTATCTCTACTCCTGCTCCTGTGAGACTGCTACTATCAAAACCTATTTCTCCCTCACCTGATAATCCATCAAATGTCAAATTAAAAACAGCGGCTTCCATCTTATATCATGTTCGGATAATCAGTTATAAAATTTCAGCTCTGACAGTAGAGAAAAGATATTGCCGAATAATTAAGGTTTAAAGCCAACTAGATCAAGAG
>JASJEE010000250.1 GCA_030064835.1 Microcoleaceae cyanobacterium MO_207.B10
CACCTCGATCTATAACCAAAATTCGGTCAGCATTTCTGACAGTAGATAAACGATGGGCAATAATAAAAGTAGTTCGCTCTCGACTAATCCTAGCTAAATTCTGCTGAAACCTCCGCTCAGACTCCGTATCCAAAGAGCTAGTCGCCTCATCCAAAATCACAATTCGAGGCTCACCCAACAAAGCGCGGGCGATCGCCACCCTCTGTCGTTGTCCCCCAGACAGAGACGACCCCCGCTCCCCCACCTTAGTGTTGTACCCCAGAGGTAAATCCTGAATAAAACTATGAGCTTCTGCCAGTTTTGCCACCTCTACCACCTCTTCCAAACTCACATCATCAGCATACATACTAATATTTTCCAAAATAGTCCCCGAAAACAAAAAACACTCTTGGGGAACAACACCAAGTTGCGATCGCAAAGACTGGGGCGAAATATGACGTAGATCGTGACCATCAATCAAAATACGACCACTGTTAGGATAATATAAAGCTTGCAACAAACTGACCAACGTACTTTTCCCAGAACCACTGCGCCCCACAATAGCAATCGTCTGACCCGCTTTAACATCAAAAGAAATATTTTGTAGAGTATTCCGCTCCTGGTCATCATCATAACGAAACGTCACATTATCAAACCTGACATCTCCCCGCAACCTTGGCAAAACCAACATTTGCTCTCCAGAAATCTCCTCTGGTTTTGCTGACAAAACATCATTCAACCTCTCAACAGAAATCCAAACCTCCTGCAACTCATCCCAGAGATTTACCAATGCTAGAAACGGACTAATCACCTTACCTATCATCATATTAAAAGCCACAAACTGACCAATACTCAACTCCCCCTGAATCACCAAAAAAGCTCCAAACCAAAGTAACGCCGTACTACCAATACTATTAACTACCCCACTACTAAACTGTAAACTATTTCCCAACTTCTGCGCCTTAAACCTAGCATTCAGAGACTTAGTTAAATCCTCCTCCCAGCGCCAGCGCAACTCTTTTTCCGTCGCCGTTGCTTTTACAGTCGATATTCCGGTCATCATTTCCACCAAAGATGAATTTTGTTCAGCGGTAGCATTAAAAACCTCCCGCGACACCTTGCGCAAAAAAGGAGTAGCAATCAAAGTTAAAATTGCTATTGGTGGAATCAACGCCAACACCAATAAAGTCAACTTCTGGTTGTAATAAAACATTAACCCCAAGTAAATTATCCCAGTCAGAAAATCTAACCAAGACAGCACCACCTGACGAATCAGAAAACGTTGAATTTTCTGATTTTCTTGAACCCTGGTAATAATGTCACCCACTCTCCGAGATTCAAAAAATCTTAGAGGTAATCTCAAAGCATGACTGATAAAACCAGAAATCAGAGTCAGGTCAACTCTATTAGAAAAGTAATCTAGTAAATATTGTCTGGTTGCAGTTAGGGTAATGCTCCCAACTCCAAACATTAACGCCCCCAAAGCAAAAACATTAAGAGCGCTAAGACTTTTATTCACAACTACTTGGTCGAGAATAATTTGGGTAAATAGGGGCGTAACGATGCCAAATAGTTGAATCAATACAGACGCTAGAATAATTTGTATAGCTGTATTGCGATAAGGCCACAAAACATTGGCAAAGTTACTCAGGGATGTTTTATCTGCTTTAGCATTGCGGAATTCTTGAGTAGGATGCAATAGCAGAGCATAACCACTCCAACTGCCCAGAAATTCTGAACGACTGAACCATTTTTTCCCGATCGCTGGATCTGCAATTAAAATCCTTTTACTTTGAACTTTGTAGACAACCACATAGTGTATTCCTTCCCAGTGAGCAACCCAAGGATCGCTTTGCTCTTCTAGACGACTTAGAGATGCTCGCACAGGTCGAGATTGAAATCCTAGACTTTCTGCTGCTTTAGCCAGATTTTTGAGGGAAGCACCGGAGCGCCCCACATTAGCTAAGTTTCTGAGTTGATTAATACTGAAGCGTTTGCCCCAATATTGACTAATCATTGCTAAACAAGCTGCCCCACAATCTGAGGATGATTGTTGTAAAATCATCGGATAGTGGGCAAAAATATCTAACAGTCGGCGGTTGATTGGTTTCGGGAAAGGAACTTTATTGTCTGTGGGTGGAGACTGAGAATTTTCTGGGGTTGGTGCTGAGGTATCAACAGTCGGTTGTGGGGAAATGGCGACTGGTTTATTCCGGGGAATTTTATTTGGGTTTTTCAGTAAATTTATAAGTTCATCCCATTGTTGTTTGGGTATTTGGTAAACAGATAGTTGAGTTTCTGCTTGCCAGTCTGTAGGTGTTGTGTCGGGATAACCCCAACTAGGAAAAGTCGGTACTTCTGTTTGAGTTGTAGAAATTTTGCCACTACATAACCAATAATGTGCCGTTTCCCCTGGAGTTGCTGTTGTGAGTTTTTCTCCTGCGGGTATTTGTATTTGTTGAAAGTAGGGCAATATGGGGCGTAGTTGATGACTGGGGAGCGATCGCCATTCTGTACAAGTTTTGAGAAAGATTTGGCATTGTCGTTGTTGTGTTTGTTTCTTTAGGTGTTGTTCCAGTTCGGGTAGTTTTTCTAGTAATAGTTGTAATTGGGTCAGGTCAATTTTTGCTATTTGGCCAAGACTTGCAGCGATCGCCCGATAATATTTAATATTCTCTGTAAATAAATGGTCTCCACCAAATATTTCTCCTGTTTCTAAAACATCTACTGGTATTTCCTGTTGTTGTTCTGAGTCAAAAGCTAAAGTTCTAATTTTACCTTGACATACTAAATAAATAAAATTTTTAATATCATCTTCATTTTTGATTAGCTCATCACCAAGCTGAAATTCATTGGTATCTGAAATTTTCATTAACTCAGAAGCTATAGTAGTATCTATTTGTAGCTTTGTTAATCTTTGTAAAATACTTACTATAATTGCTGAGTTTTCCTGGGTGGGTGGTGGTGAACTATTATACTTTGATACTTTTTTCATAGCTATTTTATAGTATTTTATAAAAATTATATTAACTTGTAGCAAAAAACTGATACTTTTGACACTTTTTAATTGGACTTAGGTTCATACTCGCATTTGAGAATAAAGGACCACAAATGGCAGGGAAGCGCGATCGAGGAGCGTTGCTTCAGCATTATCGCTCCCTGAAACTGGAATAACTTATACCAAGCTTGATCAATGTTTGTTACAAATATTATCAATCTTGGATATAGGGTGTAGGGTGTAGTTAAATAATAGGAAAAACTAGAAAAAAAGCTGCTGATACAACGAATAAATTTTAACAACCTTGTTAATTAGTTAATATTTGAAGTCTTCTCAAGCATAACATTCCCCCGCCTTAGCGAGGGTAAACCTTGTGCCCGCGGAGGCGGATATCCTGCGGGGGTTGTTAAAGTAAAATCCGGACACCAAAGGATAGAAATATTCACACTTGTTCTCTTTCATTCCTACCACCTAACACTTAATTTTGACTTTGGACAAAAAAATTAGTTAGCGTAATATTTACCCTAACCAAAATGGAAAAATATCTCCCTGTCTCCAGTGAATTTAATCACTGAAAAATAGCAATAATTAAGAGTTGTCGCTGACTCCTAAGAAACTTTTCGTTGTTTTTTGGATTTTTCTTGCCTTTGATGATAACTTGATTAGGAGTTCGTGGTGTTGTTTTATATCCTTTAATCCGTCCGGTAGAATAACCTCGAAGTTTGGGAGATTTCGCCATTTTACCCAAAGTCTAAATTATTCGATAAAAATATCTTTTAACTAAACCAGGAGTAATTTTTACTGATTTATTAGTCTTCAAATAATGTTCCCAAGGACGGGGTAAAACAACAGATGAAACTTTAAAAGTAATCTGTTTTTAATACCTCTAAAGATTTAACCAGAGTAACTGGTGAGTATCACCCCTAGTAGAAAATCATCCCACCAATTACCAACGCCAAATTTCTAGCTGCCCATAAATTAACATAAGCAATTAATGTTAACTTGAACCAATTTTCTTCATGTTTAAAATCTGGAGTTGAATCAGCTGTCATCAATAATCTTTGTTTACCCAAAATAGGAGTCAGTTGTTCCATGTCATAACGTTGTCGATAAGACTCATAGCAATCAATTAAACTTAACTCTTCATATAGGTGAACCAATAGGAATTAACCACATGGGTTTCCTAATCCGATTACCGACTTCATCAGTAATCGTAATTCGTAGTCAAGTAAAAGGATAACGATTCATTTTATAGTTCTGAGTTCCTTTCATTAAAATCTGGTTCCAACCCGAAATCGTTACTGTCAGTTGACGACCTTTTTTAGTAGTAAAAATTGATTGACTAACCCCATCGGGTTGATGCGAAGTATTCTGTTCTTTGAGGTCAAATTTATCTCCATACCAACGGGGATGTCCCCAGTTTCTTTTCTGATTTATTTCCCTGATAAATTGACGATAAAATACCCGATTACTTCTGATTATCGTGATAGTAATTAAGTCTTTTTGCTTAACTTGTTCGCCGAGAAAATCTCGTTGACTATAGAGGCTATCAGCGACTAAAACTGATAATTAATTTCTCGACTGACTCCGACTTTCAAATATTTTTTCAAGTTGTTTATTGCCAATATTAATTGCTATTTCTGATGAGGGAACTCTATTCCCTAATAAGGGAATAGCCCAAGGTACATTACCTGTGGCTATTCGTTCTGGTAAAGCGCAGACTACTGAAGAGGAATGGCCAATATTAATGGGTTTGTTTCCTTACAAACATCCAAGCAAACCACTCAATCAGCAGCTATTAGAGGGAAACAAATTCAGGGTTTAATTCGTAAGATGAAGCAGAAAATTAAGAAAATTGAACGAGAAGGAGAAATAATTCCTCGTGATTGTCATATCATTCGTTATCAAGTCAATAGAAATCAGAAACTTTACTATTATTATAAATTAGAATCTGCTTCACCGATTTTTCCTATAGCTACTGATAGTCAGAAAAAAACTCAATACAAATATGAACGGAAAAGCGGGAAGTGAAGCTCATATTGATGCAGTTGAAAAAATGACTAGAAGGGACATTATTGATGAGTTGGAAAGGGTTATTCATTCCCTTCAAGAAAGTCCTGTTAGATATTTGTTTTGGTGGAGAAATTGAACCAGACCCATCCTATGCTTTTCAGGATGATAAATAATATGGGAAAAGAAGATAATTCCCGATTTGATTCTGTCTTTAAACCTTTGTTTGAGTAGTTAGTGTAAATATTACGCTAACTGATTTGTTTCCCAAAGTCCAAATCTAATACCAAATTTATAAATGTTTGCTACAAAGGAGCGCGGTCATTTCTAGTAGTTAATAGCCAATATTCACTAGTCATTAGAGGTAGCTTATTCATTTTTTTTCTCTGAAATAATTCTTGTTTATCAAAGATATATCTGAGTTAAAGCATTTTTATTGACAAAATTATTTGTAACATTATTTTTTCAAATTGGTAGAACACCTAGCACCTAAGTTTTCAAATATTTGTGAAATCTTTAAAGTGAATTGTCATTACTTATCCCACACTTTGCTGATGCACTACCAATTTAAACATCTTTTTTGATTTACTTTGTCATAGTTAACTTAATTATATAGAATCCGATATATGTTTATAGAACCCCTAAGTGTATCTTTGCCGAGAGGTAAATTTTTGAGGTACGAGTCGTCTGTAGAGATAGGAAATACAACCAAAAGATGGAAAAATATTCTCATACACCCCATCTCCCTATCTCCCTATCTCCCCATCACACCGTCTATTTTTCAATAGACCCCAAATGGCTTCTATAACTATACTTTAATGTTTAATCTACCACCTCCCAAACTTCCCACACCTCCCCAACTATATAGTAAGTATTCAACCAGATTTGATATTAGGGGTTGCTGATTAAATCTCAAAGCACTGACAAGTAAAGGTTCTAGTCTTTTTGGAGCAAAAAAAAGTGCAAGGAAAAATTCTTTCTCCTACTTTCTCTGTCTCCCCACCCTTCCCACACTCTGCTTTTTTTCAGCAAACCCTAATTATTTTAGCGCGGGTTAATTCTTGAATCTTATCGATACCAACTTTGCAAAACCTTTTTCTGCACTTCCATCAAAGCAATATTCTGCTGTCTAGCTAATGTAGCACAATCTTCATATTCAGGCTGGACATTAAAAATCTTATCTCCCCTCTTTGCTACCTTTAACCCCACTACTCCATACTCTGTTTGCACCTGATGAATTTCTCGGTGCAAAATCGCCCGTTGTTGACTAGAGCGGCGAATACCCAACGTTGTAGTTTCTCTAAAGATGACTTCTTCGCAACCAGATAACTTTTCTGGTGGACAAATAACAGTCAGTAACACCCCTAAGCGAGATTTTTTCATCGCCACTGGTTGGGTAAAAACATCCAATGCACCCGCTGCAAAGAGAGCTTCAAAAGTATAAGCGATCGCTTGCGGGCTACAATCATCTATTTGAGTTTCCAAAACCGAGACGGTTTCCACCAATGGCATTTCATTAGTCGGAGCATAATACTCTGCCAGTTTCGAGTCTTGAGTCTGGACATTCCCTTCTCCGATCCACAGACGCAGAATATTCGGGATAGCTAAATCGCGAGAACCCGCACCTAAACCTACAGATTTCAGAGACATGGACCGTTGCGGGCCAAAACCACTAGCAAGAGTACAAGCGATCGCGCTACCTGTAGGAGTACATAATTCTTTTTCAATGCCATTACTATAAATTGGAACATTATGCAACTCCCACAGCTTAAGTACAGCAGGTACAGGTACAGGTAATCGACCATGAGCGGCCCTCACAGTACCTCCACCAGTGGGCAAGGCCGAACAATACAGTTGGTCAATATTCAACCAATCTAAACCCAAACAGGTTCCCACAATATCAACAATGGCATCAGTCGCCCCCACTTCATGAAAATGCACTTTTTCTGGGGCAATACCATGTACGGCCCCTTCTGCTTCTGCCAACTTGCGAAATACAGCCAAACTCCAAGCTTCAGCACGTTTAGGTAAACCTGCTGTTTTGATTAATGCTTCAATTTCTGGCAAATGACGATGGTGAGAATGATTGTGTTTTTTTGTAGTTTTCTGATTTTCTGAATCGTGAGTGTGATGGTGGTCAAACGTTAGGGGTTCTCCATCTTCAGGATTTGCATGAATTAAACGTACATGAAATTTTGTAGCTAATAGCCCATTGCGATGGACTTTTTCTGTGCTTAATTTATATTCCTGAGAAACGCCGAGAAGCTTGAGTTTTTCGATTAAATATGCTATAGGAACGCCAGCATGGACTAAAGCACCCAGACACATATCGCCAGCGATGCCAGTGGGACATTCTAGATAAGCTATTTTTTTCATGGAAAAATACCAAGTTGAGGTGAAAGGGATCGGTAGGAAAAAATCGGTAGGGGTTTGGTGACTAAACCCTTACGGGAGTATTAAAAAGGGTGAATAGCTGGACGAGTCAAAACAGAGCAAGCCTCATCTCAATTCTAAATTCAAAATTTACCGACAAAATGACAATTATAGTTATGATTATCGCGGAATCTATCCACAAATTTACGCTTAAAGTTTATAAACCAACAATTTCAGATTTTATCTAAAATATATAATCTAAAATCTAAAAGAAAAACATGGCAATTTTTTACGAACTTCATCCGGATACCCCCCAACAAAGGCGCGTAGAACAGATTACAAACGCTCTTAAAGATGGGGCAGTTATGCTCTATCCCACCGATACCGTTTATGCCATAGGTTGCGACCTAAATGTCAAATCGGCTGTAGAAAAGGTTAGAAACATTAAGCAACTATCCAATGACAAGCCTTTGACATTCCTCTGTTCCTCTCTATCTAATATCGCAAGTTACGCCATCGTGAGTGACTCAGCTTACCGAATCATCAAACGTTTAATTCCTGGCCCCTACACATTTGTGCTGCCAGCTACAAAGTTAGTGCCAAAACTGGTAATGAGTCCAAAACGTAAAACAACTGGTATTAGGGTTCCAGACAATCAAGCTTGCTTGGCCTTATTAGAGGCTTTGGGTAATCCCATCATTTCTACATCGGCCCATATTACCAGTGACGCGGAAGGAATGGCTCCAGTCAAAATAGAAGCAGTTACTGGCAAAGCAGAATTGTTTGATTGTCTCGAAAATTTGGTAGATATCATTGTCGATGATGGTTCTGACCCTGGATATCAAGTATCGACTATCCTGGAGTTAACTGCTACAGAACCAAGTTTGATTAGGGAAGGTCTCGGAGTTGAAACAGTGACAGCTCTAATTGGCTAGTTAACTAGGATAAGTGTGAGGTGTGGGGGAGATGGGGAGGGTGCAGGAAAAGTGATTTTAACTTCCCACCTTCTGACTTCTGAGTTCTGACTTAGTATGTGCCACTTGTGTCATTGGAACACAGGTGGCACTGTCAATTTGAGGATTGTCACATTCGGTGTGGGTGGGATGTGTCTTGAGCAAAGTTTGAGTGAAAAAGGTGAAAAGCTTGAATATATAAGGCTTTCATCATCTAGAAGATAGGGGCTGAGTGATTATATCTCAAAAAGTTAATTCCTTAATTGGCTATTAATCGTAAAACCACATTACAAAAGTGGAACTTTCCTTTGCAATTACAGAGTTGAGTTCTCTTATAGTCGTAAGTGTAGAGGAAAGAAACAAATCACACAGATTTAGACCAATACTTTATCACTCTACATTCTTTTTTCCTAGACTTCAGTGCATTATTCCAGAGGTAAATTAAATGACTGTTAAAATCGCTCGCTCCTCCAACTCCCTAGCTAACAACTCCGCTCCAAAAGTTAATAACAGCCAAGTTGAAAGTCAAACTGAAGCTAATACTATCCTAGAAATGGATACCGATGCCTTAGCTGCAGTAGTTTTAAACGAATTGCAAGCATCTGTGAAAAGTAAGCCTGCAGGTGCAAAAACTGTAACGATGCGGATGGCTCGAGAAGTAGAACGGATTTGTTTAAAGAGTAATCGGATTCAAGATTCTGGTGAAGTTAAGTCTTGGCAGCTCAGTTTGGCTCGCCACCGTTTACAAAAGTGTTTGCAATATTACAAACTTGGTTCTAAGCAAGGTCGCGTTGAGTTACACTCTTTATTGGCTTCGATGATTTATCGCCATATTGCTTCTTTTGGAGCCCAGTTAAATTTCCAAGCTCGCTATAACTTGATTGAAGATTTTTTACAAGGGTTTTATATTGAGTCTCTCAGAGCTTTCCGCCGGGAGCATAGTCTAGATCAAGATTATACTCCTAAATTCAAACTAGAGCTGGCTGAGTATATGGCATTCACTGAGCAGTATTCCAAGCGTCAAATCGGTTTACCTGGTAGAAATCGTCAAAGATTGATTGTGCTGCGGGCTCAGGGCTTTGCTAAGGGTCAACCCCCTGAAACTGCTCTCGATATTGAAATGGCGGTTGAGTCTCCCAAGGGTGAAGATGCAGAAGCTTATAGTCGCTCTTCTGCTGTACAACAGGTACGGGAACAAATGGTTTCTGAAACTGTTGACCCTGCTGAGGCTGTGTTACGCGATCGCGTGATTGCTGAGTTGGTAACTTATTTAGAAGCTCAAGGTCAACAACAGTGTATTGATTATCTACGTTTGAAGCTACAAGATTATCAAGCATCTGATATTGATAAAGAATTAGGATTGACTTCTCGCCAACGGGATTATTTACAGCAACGTTTTAAGTATCATGTAGAAAAGTTCGCTCGTTCTCAAAATTGGAAGTTGGTTCATCAATGGTTGGGCGCTGATCTTGACCAAAGGTTAGGAATGACTTCTCCTCAGTGGGAAGCTTTTCGAGGACAACTTTCTCCCGAACAACAGCAAATTTTACACCTTAAGCGAGCTGGTGAAACTGAACAGGCGATCGCTGCTGCTATTAACTGTACTCCTAAACAGTTACAAAAGCGTTGGGCAAAACTATTGGATCTGGCTTGGGTCTTTCGCAATAATGACCAAAGTTAGTA
>JASJEE010000251.1 GCA_030064835.1 Microcoleaceae cyanobacterium MO_207.B10
TATCGAATTTTTGAGTCGCACTGGCAAGAGGTACTTTTATTATGGTTGGGTAGAGATGATGTGGAAGATAAAAAGAAAGATGAATTGATGTTAAATTTAGTGGAATTTAAAGATGGTTTTCAAAATTTTTATTCTAAAAATTCCAATCTTTTACATATTGCTAATGAAGCAAGAGGAGAATTTAGGAAGTGTTTTCTTAACACTATGCATTGGTGGTATGTGGACGATAACGGTCCAAACTTCTGGGAAGAGTTTAATAATTATGTTATAGAGCTTACGGATGAGCCGTATTGGAATCCTGATTACAGAAACTTAGGGTTTTATTTTTATTTTAATCATTTTACAGATATTTTTAGCTGGTCAGAAATTCAAAAAAGATTGGGAACATATATGTATAAAATTAGAGATAAACAAGTAGAAAATTTTAAAAAAGAGCTAAAAATACGAGCCGAAAATGTAGAAAAAGAACTTAAAAATCTTGAAGATAGCTTCTTGTCAAGATTCGGCATTATACCTGAATTTAAAGGCTTCAAAGCAGGAAATTCAGGGCCTAACTTCACTAAAGAATCGATTAATACTATATTACAATTCACTGATTTACAATCTATCCAGACTGATTTATCAAAATACGGCTTTCTACAATATACATCCCCAGTGATAATGATTGTGATAAGTGCTTTAGATAAAGATAAAGAATTAATTTCTGAAAGAAAGATATATGATGAAAATCACAAAATAATAGATTTGCTCAAACAGCATTTGTCAGAAGAAATAGATTACATTAATCAACTGGAAGATATAGATTTAATTATTCAAAAAATTGGAAAAATACGGTCTAATTGTTTTATGGGAGCTTGTATTAGGGGAGCAGCAATTAACAGGTTGTTAGACATTGATATTGATAAAGTTGTAAAAATTACCCACCTAATCAACAAAATATATCAAACTAATAACAATGTAATACTTTTGGGAATAATTTATATCCTACATCGTCTTGATATTGAAGATCCCAAACAAATTTCAGATAAAATTCATGCTATGAATTATTTAGTTAAAACTAATAATGATCAATTCATCCTGATGGTAATCTTGATGGAAATTCTGTCTTTTTTAGTGGAAGATGATGATAATAATAACATTCCTAGCCAAATTAAGTTAGATTTAATCAAAAATATAATCGCAAATCAAAACAATGTAGGAGACTGTAAGACTTTTCCAGAAGCTTTTAATAAATTACTGGCATTCTGCGCCCAAAATATGACTTACCCAGACTTCTACGCCTGGCACTCCAACAATTCGACCGTCCAAAACCTAGAAAACCAAATCACCGATATCTCCAAGCAACTCAAACCTAACACTAAAACCCACCCCATTTTTATCGACACCTCTCCTTTAAAAGACGAAACCGACACAGAAGCGATCGCTCAAGAAATCTACAATCAAATCCATCAAACCATTTATTCCAACGACGATAATATCCCAGAAGTCAATAACGCTCCCCAACTCAAACGCCTTATCCCGAAAATAAAAAACCACCTCCACACCAAACACCTCTCCCTTATCCTCCACAAAAGTAACCCTCACCCAGAAACAATAGCCTTTTGCCACAAACTAACCAACGCTCTCCACATTGGCTGGTTAACCGATTTACCCCTTGAACCCCCACTCAGAGGTTTCCCACCAAATCAACCCAACCTCAAAAGTGCCCTGGAAACCTGGTTAAATGAAATAGGCGATTAGAAAAGAGAGAAAAAATACTTTGCCAAAGCCAACTTTTAGGTATATAAAAAAACTAGAGCGAGTCTTATATATAGATAACTGTATCTAAAACTTAATGTTGATTTTTAAAATTTGCTCTTGCACTATCTGAAGACTTACGCAAAGAAACCCGGTTTCTACGAGAAACCCGGTTTCTGGATTCACCTGTATAAGTCTTATATCTATAAAAATTATAAATTACGAAAATTAATATTATCAAAACTACTAAATTTTTAATATGGATTACGAAACTGCTCGTCAATTTCTCATCGATCAAGGAACTGCCCTAGAAACTAAAATTAACCCAGATGCTTTTCTCATGCGTCTCGAACAAGGTAAACCTCCGATTCCCGGTCAAGTAACTAACATTTTGTTAGCTCTAAAAATTTCTTTTGAAACATTACAAGGCGACCCCCTTCTAGATCGAGAATTAGTTGCCGGATTATATTTATTAGCAATAGAAAGCCTGAAATTATTTGAAGCAGGTAAACGAAAAAGAGTTATGTGGCCTCCACTCTTAAAAGAAGATATTGAAAGAATTACAATTGCCGTGAAAAATATCTTTTATGGAGTTTTGTCTGAAGCAAAATAATACTTCATCTGCTTTATTTATTTCAAATTATGAAGGTAGACAACAGGCAAAAGCTAGACTAGGAAAAATTATTATTATCCTTGATAAAAAGGGTTAATATTCAATCACTTTAGTTGACTAAAATAGCTAGATATGGGTTTGGAGACCAAACCCCTACGCATTCCCAAATATTCTACAGACTTTCCATAGAACTTCCCAAATAATTATGGTTAATTTCGCAGAGATAATATTAGCAAAAATATATTAATAACTACAAAAATACCAGATTTTTCAAAGATTTAAAATATCCTGAGAAAATCTGGTAATTTATTTGAGATAGTGTTGATTGTATTTGGCAAAGTAACTGTGAAAAAAAAATAAATTTTATATAGTTTTTTACTCACATTTATTCAGATTATTTACTGAAATCTTTTTTCTCAGAAAGACTTTCTAGAGATGCCAAAACTGTAGGTAGTTCTGCTAAAAAAGTTGCTACTATTTTTTCATCTTGACAAGCTC
The DNA here is from genome assembly GCA_030064835.1 of Microcoleaceae cyanobacterium MO_207.B10. Taxonomy (GTDB): domain Bacteria; phylum Cyanobacteriota; class Cyanobacteriia; order Cyanobacteriales; family Microcoleaceae; genus JASJEE01. The sequence continues at coordinate 2,849 of JASJEE010000251.1, forward strand.
TACGGTTACTTATAGTAGACTCTTTCTCTGAAACTTGATAACTCATAAGTTGTTGATTAAAATTGTAAGTTAATTTTGATTGTTTAGCCTGTGGTGCAATTAAAACCATGACTTTCACCTCCAGTCGATTAATTTAGGGAAGCCTTACCTTTTCTCCCTACTTCTATAATTACCGATTTTGAGTCTGATATTAAAAAAATGTAAAATAGCTTTACAATTGCTAGGGATCAACAATAAATGGAAATTTGCTTGGGGAGAAAAAACTTGAGATTCTCCTAATCAAAAATTAAATGCTTAAATAGGGAATAGGGAATAGGGAGTAGGGAGTAGTGAATAGGGAAAAAAAATTTGATTATTGCTGTAGGATAATTGATTTTACAGCAGATTTCGGGCAAATGAGGTACAAAGTAAATGGTGAAAATATTGCAGTGCGGGCATCTTGCCCGCGATGAGTGTACCTCATAACTTCGGAAACCGCTGTATTTTTGATTATCGGAGATGTCTATTGCGAGACAGGGTTATCTTGTAACTACTAAAAAAAGTTAATGTAAGAGTAATTTTTGAAACCGATATTCAAAATTGATTAGCAGATAAAAGGTGAGAAGGGAGTTCATTAATTGATAATGGATAATTATTTATTAATTGATAACGAATTAATTACCAATTATCCATTGGTAAGTATTCAACAGTCAGCTATCCGTTTATGAGACACATCTTTACAATTTCGACCACAAATTATATGGGTTAACAACTCAGGTCTATGATTTAAAATGTAGTAAAAGTTCAAAGAATGCTTGCTTCATTAATTAAAAATTTGGGAGCTAACTGCTGACTACTAATAGCTGAATGCTGACGAAGGGAGAAGGTTTTTTCTAACTAATTTAATTATCGCAATTGATATAACAGGACTTACGCAAAGGCTCTATAAATAGTGCCTTGGTGCGTTACGCTAGGGCTAACACACCCTACCAATAGCGTTCATGCGTAAGTCCTATATAAATTTTAGCTTTTTTATTCCTTCTACCTTCTACCTTCTTAATTCTGAATTAATATTGAGGTACAGAAGAATCTATTTCCTGACTCCAGGCAGTAATACCACCTTTGACATTAGTACCCTCAATACCATTCTCCTTCAGAATACCTAACGCTTTAGCCGATCGCCCGCCCATCTTACAATGAGCAATTAAACGATGACCATTCATTAATTCCTTAACCTTTTCCACACCAGAACCCTGCTCAATATCTGGCAATGGTACTAAAACAGACCCAGGAATCTTGGCAATTTCATATTCGTGGGGGTTCCGCACGTCAACTAAGACAAAATCATCCGCTCCACTATCCAATAATTGCTTCAAATCTTGAACCGTCATTTCTGGAATAGCCATCTTACTTTCTGCCTCCTGTGCTTTAGCTTGAGGAATGCCACAAAACTGTTCATAATCAATCAACTTTTCAATAACTGGTCGTACTGGATTAGGACGCAGTTTCAATTCCCGGAAAGTCATATCTAGGGAATTATAAAGTAATAATCTACCACTCAAAGTTGTACCTTGACCTAAAACAATTTTGATAGTTTCCGTTGCTTGGATAACTCCAATCATTCCTGGCAAAATTCCTAACACACCACCTTCCGCACAAGAAGGTACCATTCCTGGTGGCGGTGGTTCGGGGTAAAGGTCGCGGTAGTTCGGTCCACCCTCATAATTAAAGACAGTTGCCTGACCCTCAAAACGGAAGATAGAGCCGTAGACATTAGGTTTATTCAGAAGCACACAAGCATCATTAACCAAATAACGAGTCGGAAAATTATCAGTACCATCGACAACCACATCATAAGACTTGAGAATGTCTAGAGCATTTTCAGAACTTATCCTGGTTTCGTAAAGGTCAACCTGACAGTGAGGATTAATTTCGTGAATCCGATTTTTAGCAGATTCAATTTTTGGCTTACCCACCCAGGAAGTACCATGAATAACCTGTCGTTGTAAATTGGAATGATCGACAATATCAAAATCTACAATTCCAATATTTCCAATTCCTGCTGCTGCTAGATATAACAATAGTGGAGAACCAAGACCGCCCGTACCTATACATAGAACTTTGGCTGCCTTGAGACGTTTTTGACCATCTAATCCTACTTCTGGTAGAATCAGGTGGCGCGAATAACGTTGATACTCTTCTGTATTTAACTGGATTTCTTCCAGATTCGGATTTAACATGACAATTTAGGTCTAGATATTTCTGAAATAAATAGTGTTGTATGATTTTCTCTCCCGCTAAACCAGAGATTTTAACGGGAATTTCTCAACCTTACGGGATAGTAGTTCTCTGTGTAACAGACTAATGTCTCAGCCTTAACAGACTACAACGATGAGACTCACCGCCGTTTTTTCTCAAAATTTCTAGCTATATCAGGCGAGTATTACCCCTATTCCTGATGCTATTTAATTTGCTGCCCATTAATTAAGCACCCGTTAAATCAAAGATTATAGCGAGAGCTACCTTAAGGGTTCTACCTTGGAAAGTTATAGTAATTTCCTCTCAAAATTACTTACATTAAACCTGCTATAGACCTTATTGCTTATCTTTTAACAATTTCTTCTGGTTGAAACTGATGATTATCGTCAAGAGACCAACTAAGAAAGTCAATAGTTTTGCCTTTTTCCACCGAGAGGATAATGTAGGAATATTCTGGCCAGGCGTAGGTACGGTCAAATTCTGAGGGGATGGCTCGATAGTCTGGGTGGGAATGATAGATACCAATGATGGAGAGGTGGCGGTCTCTTGCAGATTTCATTGCTTTGAGCATTAGTTGTGGGGATATGGCATATCTTTTTTCTTCCGTAAATTCTTTTTGTTCCGGCCAATATTCATCTGCTTCTGTTTGCCAGGCATTTTCAGCAGGCCAGACTTCGATGATTGTTTTTTTCTGTTGCTTTTGCTGACCTAATAGTAAACCGCAACATTCATTTGGGTAGGATGTTTCGGCGTGGGTAGAAATTTTTTGGAAGTGGGAGGAGGGGAGTATTAGGGGCATTTTTTAATTAGTGATATTCGAGGGAAAAAGTAGTTAAAAATCGGGCGTTGGTAAATAGAAAGATGAATTGAACACTCCAAGAGCTATGGATTGGATAAAATATCTAAGTAGCATAGAGTTGGAGTTTCGTTTTCCATGCAATGTCCAGAGTGTCTTAGCAAACATATCCGCAAAAATGGCCATCGAAGCCAGAAGCAAAACTACATTTGTGTCCAATGTGGTCGCCAGTTTGTTGATTTGTATGATCCACCTGGATATAGTCAGGATATTAAGGCTCTCTGTCTCAAAATGTACGTCAATGGTATGGGTTTCCGGGGGATTAGTCGAGTAAAAGAGTGTAGCCCATATGACCATTATTAATTGGGCAAAACAGGTGGGAGAGCTTTTGCCCGATACCTACGACGCAGAAGACACACCTCTAGTGGGAGAGCGTTCTGGAATTGCAGACTTTTATAGGTAAAAAAAAACAAAGTCGGGATTTGGACAGCGCTAGATCATTTTCGGTCAGGAATTCTTGGCTGGGTAATAGGAGACCGCAGTGCTAAAACTTTCATCATTCTTTGGCAAGCGATTGCTAACGCAAAGCTTCGCTAACGCTTATTGGCAGTGTTACTTCTGGGTAAGTGACGGTAATCCTGTCTATGGAAAATTTATAGCTGATGAAGATCGTATAGTTAGCAAAACCTACATGACGAGGGTAGAAGGAGAAAATACTCGTTTGAGGCATTACGCACGCAAGACTTCATCGTCGAACCTTATTTATGTTACTCCAAATCCCTAGATCTGCTCAAGCATTCCCTCAGACTTTTAATTCATTATCTCAAGTTCGGCGCTCTACCTATTCCTGCTTGATTCATCTTTTAAATTACCAACGCCAAAAATCGAATATACTACACATTTATTTTATAGTACTTTTCACTATGGAAAATTGAGTCAAAATATATCTAGATTTTGTCAGCCTAACATTTGTTCAAAATCTATTTTAGGCTGTTTCAGTCTTATTAATGAAACATAAATTCCATAATTAATTAACTTTATAAAGATTTGATAAACAAAAAGTGGTGTCGAGCTTGTTTTATGAAGAATTGATGAATAGAGAATGAATTTGTTGATATCTCATGGGGAAAATTGCATAATTAAAACATAACGCATAACACATATATTTTCAGAAAGGAGTATTTCAACAATGCCAAATACAAACATAAATTTAGTCACATTAATGATCAAAGGGATTAGTCTGGTAGCAACTGGTGTTTCTTGTAGTCTCTTCTCTCTACCCGCCACTGCAGCTATTAACTTCGGCAGGTCAACTGGTGTATTTGAGGCAGCTAATTTTTGGTATAATCCTGTTGAAAGATCCACTTCAATTTTAGCCTTTGATGAAGAGCAGAACGTATCAATGTCAAATGATACTCTCCAAGTGTAAACATTGAACGAGTGGGATGATATTGATAATCTCCAAAATATAGATACATCTGGCAGTTTGGTTGATAGCCATATGGTTTACTTTTATAACCCAAATCCGCAGCAAGGAAGAATCGAGGCTACAGCTAATATAGTTTTCGATAACCCTATCCTTGGATTTACGGCTGACTATCGATTATTCGGCGATACTAACTATTTGTTTGCACCCAACGTTACTTTCACCGGACAGACACTAAATGGGGGTGGTCTCTTGAAGAGGCTGCGAGTTGGACTGCTCTCGATGAAGTAACTTTCATCTCAGACTATGAAATTCAAGTAAACTTTACGACCCGATCTGCTATCGACGGTTTACGAGTATTTACTAAGAACAACAGTAAACCTGTCCCTGAACCTACTACTATGATTGGGACATTAACAGCTATAGGCTTTGGCTCCTTGTTCAAGAAAAGAATATCTAGGAAAAATTAATAGAGATAATCAAAAAAAGCTTGATGAGAATAACGGGCAATAGTCGTGTATACTCAGTGATAAGTTCACTATCCTCAAGGAACATAACACGACTAATCTTTTTTTCAAAAATATGGTAAGTATAATCAAAGGTTAAACTTATTGGTAAGAGCTATGTTCGCGCTATGCTAACAGAAGCAACTATAAAGGAGTTAGAGAATATAAAGTGCAGATTTTTCCGTTTTACTCTAAATTATTGGTTGCTCTATCAACACCAAGTAAAATAGCAAAAATAACTAAATCCTGCCATGCAAAAAAATAACAATCCTGTAATTGCCATCGGAATTGATGCTGGTGAGCCATCCCTCCTAGAAAAATGGATATCCCAAGGGTACTTAAAAAATCTTGCCTCCTTGCGAGAAAAAGGCATTTATGGCAGATTAGAAAATTTTGATGATTCCAATGTAGAAACTGCCTGGACTACCTTTGGCACAGGTTGCTCACCTCAGAAAACAGGTTTTTGGGCACACATGGGGTTTCGCGAAGGTACTTATCAATTTGAAACCCGTGCAGCTTACGATTTCAAAGAGTTTCCTCCTTTTTACGCCCTCGGAGAAGGATACCGAGTGGCAAGTTTTGATGTACCTCAAGTTCGATTAACTGACAAGATCAAAGGTTTACAAGTGGGAGGCTGGGGAGCCCATTCACCGCAAATTCCTACTAGCTCGCTGCCTGAATCTCTATATCAAGAACTGGTAGACAAACATGGTGCTTGCCCATCTCTTCACAATGACTACTCCGTCTGTCTGGATATCAAATCTACCTTAAAAGTAGCTGACCGATTGATGGTAGGTATTCCACGACAGTCTGCTATCTGTCAAGACCTACTTCAACGGGAAAATTGGGATTTATTTTTAACTGTTTTCAATACTCCCCATGCTGGTGGTCATCTAATGTGGCAGTTAAGTCAACCCGATCATCCACTCTATGAACAACTACGCCCGAAGGTGTCGGAAGATCCTTACTTGAAACTTTTCCAAGCAATGGACAAAGCTATTGGAGAAATTTTAACTAAAGCTCCTGAAAACGCTAATATAGTTATATTTTCAGCTCACGGTATGGGACCTGCTACCATTGACGTGCCTAGCTTTGTGGTTCTGCCTGAGTTTCTTTACCGCTTTAGTTTTCCAGGGAAATATGCTTTAGTCCACGGCGATATTTCCAAGCCTCTTCCTCCTCCTATAACCAAGATGAAATGGAATTACTGGGAGCGCCATTTGTGGGGAGAAAAATACGACCCTAACCCAATAAGAAGTTTTCTGCGACGAGAAACTCCCACCCGAATTTTCAACATCATAGAGCCTTGGATTGATGCTACGGACAAGTCTGGTTTAACTTCTGTGTTCCAACTGAGGCGACAAGGAGAAACGGTAGTTCCTTGGAATACAGCCCAGTGGTACAAACCCCTTTGGCCATCAATGAAGGCTTTTGCTCTGCCTAGTTTTGCTGAAGGGTATGTACGCATTAACCTCAAAGGAAGAGAGCCTCAAGGGATTGTCGATCCTTCAGAGTACCACCAATTGTGTGACGAGCTTTCGGAAAAGCTTTATGCTCTCAAAGATGCCCGAAAAGGCATTCCCATGGTGAAGAAAATTGTTCGACCACGCAAAGATCCTAGCGAACGAAACCCTAAGTTGCCAGACCCAGATTTAATCGTAGTTTGGCAGGATGATTATGCTACAGATGTCATAGATAGTCCCGATTACGGTAGATTTGGGCCTGTGATACCTTATCGGGGGGGAAGTCACCGAGCTGAAGGATTTATTCTGGCTTGTGGTCCAGAAGTTGATACTGGTGTAGATTTATCAGGAGCACATGTTCTTGATTTGCCACCAACGATTTTGGCTTTGATGGAAGCACCGATCCATGAACACTTGGAGGGAAAACCACTTCCTCTTGTGAAGAATAAGTCATTGAATGAGTTGCTATAAAGTTGATAGGGAAGTTTGGGAGGCTTTTGAAAGCTCATGTCTGTTAAGTTTTTAGGGTAGATCAGGCTAAACCCATATAGAACCCATTTGGGATCTATTTAACAAGTTACAAGTCGAATACCCATCTGGGTTTTATGATTCTGGCAGTCATTTTTCCGAATTTTTCGGTCTCCTGAACTCTTATAGTTGTTAGGCTC
>JASJEE010000022.1 GCA_030064835.1 Microcoleaceae cyanobacterium MO_207.B10
GGAGATGGGAGCATTTTTCTACTCTTTTGAGCCGATCTTATTTCTCAATCTCCTGAGTTATGAGGACGTTAGACTGACTCAAGAGGCAAAAACCCTAATCTTTGCAGAGATACACTTAGGGGTTCTATATGTTTTGTAATTTCTGACCACACCTCCGGTCGCCTCCGGTCACTTCCGGTCACTCTCTCTACCATTACTATGCACCACCATCAGAATTTTTTCTGAGCCACTCCCTACTCCCTGCTTCAAAATCTTAAATTAACTTTGCACAGGTACTTAATTCACGTTTGTAGGGACAGAATATTTATCTGAGTAGTTTTGGTAAATCAACCAAACCCTCTGGACAAATACTCCATCCCTACAAAACTTAATTCAATTCAACACCAATCCTTGATCACCTTATCGCTTGCGGTAAGGTACCATTGTATCAATGTTGATACTGCCCAAGTTCACTCTTGTTGCTGAATTCACTTGGGGACTAATTTCCCGTGCCAAACCTAGATAGAGAGAAGGATCGCCTGCTTTAGCCTGCTTTTCTTGAGGAGTAAAGCGACGTATTTGATTTTGAAACACAACTTGAGGGAACCCAAGAATAGTCCGGTAGTAGAAACCATAACGGGGAGTCTTCAAATTGAAAGGAGTTTCTCCCTGGTTCCGTTGGGGTAAAACCCGACGACGCTGGTAAGGTACAGTATCATAACCAAAGTTGCTCAGATACTCTTCAGTATTCAGCAACTCATCTATGAAACCTTCAATACCTTTGTTAGCAATAACGATAGACCAAGCAATCTTTTCCTTTTCGTTGTAAGTATCGCGGCCCAAAACCCTTTGAACACACAACTGAACAAAACGATAGTTGCTATTTGTATCATAATTGTTCCGACGGAATGGATCAGAAGTTACCAAACCTCGAATAAAATCTCGAACTGTAATTTGACCATTTTTTAGCTGAGACTCCAGAAATTTTTGGCGATCGCGCTTCAGAATCTGATGTTCGCTATAAATTTGCCGATAAGCTGCCCAAATTAACTCATCCCACTCTGACCCAGAGGGCAAAGATTCGGCTGAGTAAATCATTGGCTGATCATCGCCTGGAATTTCATAACCAGTAACTCGCGAATTTTGACTATTTGGCTTGTATTCTAATAGTGGAATTGCCACGTCAGAATCTCCTTAATTATTAAATGTGATTTATCAATCGTGACCAAAGGCCACTAACCCTTGCTGCGATTCAGGAAATGGCATCAATAGCCAACCTTAAGATTAAGGGATCAAGGCGATCTGAGTCTCACTTTTATTAACTTACGCAACAATCTGTAACATTTAGCCAAGAATTTCCAAATATTCTTTGGTCAATATGTTGGAAATGGACAATTTTATCTAGTTTATAGATTGTTGGCCAAACTTGATTCACCAGCCAAAGGCCGAATAAAACTGAGTTACATCCTGAGATGGTGCTAATGCTTCGTCTGAGTTGCCTTCCTCTACTCTCACCTCTGTACAAAAGGTAGAAGTATTAAACCCACCAAACCGCTTCACCGCACTTGTTCGCATTCTAATATTAGGGCTAGGGAACCAGAACCTTTCAACAGAACTCATTGTTTCATATTCCGTAATCAGAATTAGTCCATCCTCTTCATCCATTTCAAAACGCCCCACAACCGGGACAATTTCTGCATAACCTCTTTCTCTTAACATTCTGCCTTTTCTGGGGTTATCTGCATCAGGAACAATGGCAAAAACCGTTGACCCTTTGTGGTTCTCATCATCCTTATCCCAAGCCATTGAACCATCCCAAGTTACAAAAGCACCTCCTGCGGCCAAACTTGGCTCGATATCGTGCATTTGACAAATTTCTACTACTTTTTGGTCATCAGCACCAAGGCTAGTTACTTGAATATCTGAACTTCCCATCTCTGCTTGCCTAAAGGCCAAGTGATGAGTTGTACGTTGCGATCGCCACTTTCCAGCACTTTTTTGAAAAAATTCCATTGCATTCATTCGACATTTCTCCATCTTTTGAGAGATTTTCCCTGAGTCCATTTTTGCACTTTAGGGTCAACTTTAGTTTTAACCCCTCAATGGTAAAGCTTCTAGCTTTCATTAACGTTGTGTTAACTTTTATCGAATAAATTAGTTTCAAAATGTACATTATGGACAGTATGTCAAGCGAATGTTACGATAATTTACATAACAAGAAATCTAGAAGTTCAAACAAAACATATAAGTGAACTTCTATTATCTAAATAAGGAGTACAAAACTATGGAAATGCCAAGTAACCTCAGTATGGAGCAACAGTTCAAGTTACAAGTTTTGCGAGAACAAGTTAAAGGCTTAAGTCGGGAAGAAGCTCAAGAGTATCTAGTTGAAGTTTTACGTCAAAGTATGGTCAAAGAGAATTTGTTCAAGCATTGGATGAAAGGCAAAATTTAATCAATGCCTTTTACCAAAAGCAAAAATATAGTACATTTCCTAGATAGTGCCCCACCTAATGTCAACTTAGGCGGGGTTAGTTTTTTGTTAGTTACTTAATCCCTTGATAGAATAAAATTAACTAAAGATACTGACAAACTAAAACTCCGCTACAGACAAAATTAGTCAAAAGCCATTAAATAGCCCAACGAATCGTACAAACAATAAACAAATATGAAAATTGCTTATCTCGTAAATCAATACCCAAAAGTAAGTCATAGCTTTATCAGACGAGAAATATTATCAGTAGAAGCAACTGGTATAGAAGTAAGTCGTTTTTCTATTCGTTCTCTAGGAGCAGAACTTGTAGATCAGAGCGATCTAGAAGAATTTGAAAAAACTAAATTTGTTTTAGGTGTAGGGATAGTTGGTTTAGTAGTAGGTTTAATTCGCGTACTACTGCAAAACCCAATTAGTTTTTGGAATACTTTATTGTTAACCCTAAAAATTAGTTTGGGGTCAGAACGAGGATTATTAATACATTTAGCCTACTTTGCAGAAGCTTGCGTACTGTTAGGCTGGTTATCAAAATTGAATATAGATCAAGTTCATGCACATTTTGGGACTAACTCTACCACAGTTGCAATGTTGTGTCATGCTCTAGGAGGCCCTCCCTATAGCTTTACAGTTCATGGACCAGAAGAATTTGATAAGGTAAAGGCGATCGCCCTCCCAGAAAAAATTAAACGGGCTAAATTTGTAGTAGCAATTAGTTCTTTTGGTAAAAGTCAACTATATAGGTGGTGTGACTACAAACAATGGTCAAAAATTAAAATTGTCCGTTGCGGGGTAGACCAAATGTTTCTGAATCAATCCTATATTCCCATACCGCAGGAATCTAGATTTGTATGCGTGGGGCGTCTGAGCGAACAAAAAGGTCATTTATTGTTAGTGGAAGCTGCGAGCAAACTAGCTACTATGGGGCAGAAATTTAAACTAGTGTTCGTCGGTGATGGAGAACTTCGCAGTGAGATTGAAAGCCTAATTGCCCAATTTCAACTTGAGGAGTATATTGAAATTACAGGCTGGGCTACCAATGCAGAAGTCAGACAACAAATATTAGACTCTCAAATTTTGGTCTTACCTAGTTTTGCTGAAGGGTTGCCAGTGGTACTGATGGAAGCATTGGCATTATCGCGTCCTGTGATTAGTACGTATATTGCTGGTATTCCAGAACTCATAGAACCAGGTAAAAGTGGTTGGTTAGTACCTTCTGGGTCTATTGATAGTTTAGTCAATGCTATGGAAATAGCATTACAGACACCCAGAGAAAAATTAGAAGAAATGGGAAAGCTTGGAGCTTCTCAGGTGGGTAAAGCTCACAATATTAATATCGAAGTTAGTAAATTGGTGGAATTTTTTAAGTCTTAAATATTAGGGTAAGTTATTATTGGCCTACATCATTATTTTCTGTAGGGACTTCAAACCCTTTTTAACTCGACGAGAAACAGTAACAGCGCTGATACCCATTCGCTCTGCTGTTTCCTTCTGAGTTAGGTCACAGAGAAACACAAATTCCAAAACTTTGCGAGTTCCTTCTTCCAATTTTGCTAAAGCTTGCTGTAAACGAATTTGGTCTTCTTGAGCTAACTGAAAACTACGATACTGAGTATCTGGGACTAATTCTCCTAAACAAGTAGCTCCTTCATCTTTTTCATCTTGGACTGGAGCATCTAGACTAAGAGGAGAACGGTTACGACAAGCTAGTTGAATTTCTTGCCATTGGTCTAGAGGAATATTGAGGGCCGATGCGATTTCTAAATCTGTGGGCTTCCGCTTTAGTTGAAGTCTGAGTTCTTGTGATATTTTTGTGGCTTGTCGGTCTAGAGCTAGCCAGTTTCTAGGAATGCGCAAGGAAGGGCTTTTATCTCGTAAATAATGCTGAATTTCGCCTCGTATATAAGGAGTAGCGAAAGAACTGAAAGCTCGCCCTTTGGATATGTCAAATCGCTCGATAGCTCTAATTAATCCAATACAACCAACTTGAAGTAGGTCATCGTAGGTTTCTGTACACCTATTTAACCAATGATAAACTTCTTTTCTAACAAGTCCAATATTAAGTTTGACTAATTGGTTCCGGAGCCTAGTAGAATGATACTGTTGATATTGGCGCAACAGCTGTAAGTTTTCACTTTTTAGTTCTTTGGTCAGTGTGGTAGACATAGCTATATTGTGATTTTCAGAGCCAACCACTGGTAGATTGTATACATAACATATCTTCTATGATCACATATTTATATAATAAATGCTGTGATTTTGGCAATATTAAACTGTGATAGAGAACACAATTGATTAATTAATAATGTATTGTTAAATTTTAGGTATTGGGCCTTGTGATTCCGAAATTGTTTGTAATGTAAATATTAATACGATACTTAACGAGTTAGAGAATTATGATCACAACACTGTACAGTCAAGATATCTAAAATATAGCAGTTAAATTAAATAACACTAGAGGATTTTTGAGTACCTCTAGTGTATTTGAGTCTAAAATTGATTTTTTTAGACCAGAGTAAATTGACCAAATTATTTATTTCTGAATCGTGATTAGCTCCAGAGTTAACAACAAACTTGATCGTTCCTTCCTTGACATACTCCCGACGTTGCCCTTACCGGACAAAGCGGGATTCTTCAGTCAGGGAAACCCTGACCGCTGCGCGTGACAGAGGTGATGTCCTCCCCCTGTGAGTGATCATGCTAGATCTTATAATGGCTGTGTTAATAAATTGTCAATGGCTATAGCAACTAGGACTATAGGAAAACCGTACACCCTAGCCCGGCTTTCCCATACGACGCTCCCCTCCCCCCCTTTCCAAGGGGGGTTAGGGGGGATGGAGAGCGCGGGACTTCCCGCCTGGGAAGTTAAATTTGAAGCAGCTTTAGGAAGCAGAATCTACCCGACCATAAAAAGTACCACGAACTTTTACTTCTACGGCCTCTTTTGCCCCTAAATCTGTATCCGAAGGTTGAATTGCCTCAAAAATACCAGCAATTTCACCTGTTTCGCCGTCCACTTTAGAAATCTTCAGTGATATCTGGCCAGCTTTTTCGCGAGTATCTGCCTCCTTCACATTAGCTTTGACAAATTCTTCATCATCTGCGAGAGATGGTAAGGCTACTGCATTATCATATCCTGCACTGACACCACGACCTTTTGGATCTAGGAAACTAGAACCTCTGTATGAAGGAACATTGTATATTCCCTCAAAATCTGTAGAGGTATTAATCCCAGAAACACCTGGTTGGCTGCTAGCAGTAAGTCCTTTGACTGTAAATAGAAACGGAACTTCCTCACCACCAGGTAATAAAACGGTTATGGGTTGGAAATCTATACCATATTTTTCGTTGAATGTCAAAGAATTATTTTCATCAAAGCTGAGATCGCCAGTAACCTGATCTAAGCTAGAAGTATACCTTGTTAAAGATTTTCCAGGAACAAATTCTGCTTCTTGGCGTTTATTAGTGGGTTCCTCCTTGACAAAATAAGTTGTAGGCTGTAAACAAAGGTCTGTCAAGATATAAGAGCCTTCCTGATCGAGGGCTATAGAACCACGAGCTGTTTCTGGTAACTCCGGACAGTTGTTAGCCAAGCCAGTATTTACGATATCCTCGTAAGTAAGTGGTTTATCACTATTGGGTCCTTCTGAACAGGCTGTCAGAAAACTTAAACACACAGCTAATAGCGCAGCAATTAAAGCACGATACCTCATTGTCAACCTCAAGATTCAACGTTCAATATTTAACAGTGCTACTGCGTTCAGTGTTGACGCAGTATGAATAATCCGATTTTAGATGTTAGATTTGATTGGTAAGTCAGGGCAATGGAATAGTTTACACTCCAGCAGGTTTACACATAAGAAACCCAGTGTAAAATTTTGAGCCTGGCTTTGAGCTATATCTTCGTGTTTGTCACTGGAAATAGTTCAGCACTTGCTCAAACCATTGAACACCTTGATTGACTTTTTTTTGGCTTTCCTCGTCAAGAGTAGATTTTTGATACTCTGCTAACATGGATTACCATTCATTAATCTGCTTTTTGCTCCCCATCCCTCAAACAAATGAGGAAAGTAATTCTCTGAGAATTACTTAAATTTATTCAAAGCAGATTTATCATTGTATTAACCCAACATAGTATTTTACATTGCTTGTTACTTTATTCCTAATTGACATCCTCGCGACGCTGCTCTAGGAGACAGCGCGGGATTTCCTAAAATCACTGATAGGGGGCTTTCTGTTGCCTCTTGCCTCCTCCGGAGGAGCTTCGCTAACAGAGGAGTTGCCCTAATATAGCACCCGCACTCCGCGCACTCCGGGATTTAGTCCCAGATGGTTTACGGACGCTCCACTGCGAGTCCCGTAGCCTTCTTAGTGGCCGTTTCCTTGCGTCTTACGCGGACGTGGCTTTCCATCCGCAAAATATTTATACTTGGGTTGATGTCCCTGTCATGGTGACTACCGCATTCAGGACAATCTCACTCTCTCATACTTAGGGTTTGCTTAAAAGTATTTTGGTGGAGAGTAGGAGTCAGGATAAATGGGAGTTATAGAGGAGGTAGTAGGAAGAATAGTCCCTTAATTTTTCTGCCAAAGTTAGCATTTTGGGCTAACTTTTTGAACCTTTTGGACTTAAAAGCTTGCACTTTTTCCAGACCCAAAAAGGTTAAAACCTTTACCTGTCAATCCTTTTAGATTTAATCAGCAAACCCGACTTAGAGGCAATTTCTCAACCACATGACCACACTTAGAGGGCGGAACTTTGATGCTCGCTCTTTCGGAAGGCAACATTAGAAGCATAAATAAATATAACGAAACACAAAGATATTAAAAATCTTTTTCTGGCATCCGTGCCAGGATAATTAATTAACAAATCTGGTATTAATACTACCGAGAACTGATACTATATTGTGTGATATTAACTGGTAATATGGACACAAATACTACGACAGATAATGATTCAGCAAATTTAGACTATGATTTGGAATCATTAGCAAATTCAGTCAGGGCCTTAGCTAAAAATCATCAGGGTAATCCGATGGAAATTTTGGCTATACTGCGAATATTAGAAAGCTTGCATCAGGAACTTAGAGAAGGTTTATTTCAAGAAGCATTACCTGATAATCGTCAGGCACTTTATAATTTACTTAAGGATATTGAAACCAAAGGTGGGTGGCCTTATATCCCCCGCTTAAGGTTAAGCTCTATTTTGGAAAATTGGTTTCCTGAATAACTATAGTATTTCATTAAGAGTGGTATCTATTTCATTAGTATTGGTATCTATAGGTTCACTTATGGATGAGGGTGAGGGTAAAGGTTCACTAACATTTACAAAATCCTCTGCCGAAATTATTGAAGCCGGAACATTTACTAATACAGCCAATAATCTCCCATTGTCAGTGGTAATCAAAGTATCTCTGAAATTTAACCCTGTTCCTTGGGTAAAGGTTAAATCATCGAAAGTTAAGTTACTATTAAAACCTAAGAAATCTTCTAAAGGACTAAAATCATTAATAACGTCAATATTACCTAATTCTCCAGGTAAGACAAATATATCCGAGCCTTCTCCTCCGGTTAAAGTATCTTCTCCAGCCTCTCCAAATAAGATATCATTGCCTCTATCTCCAAGTAAGGAGTCATTACCATCGCTACCTTGGAGTATATCATCTTCTTTTCCACCGAATAATGTATCGTCACCAAGCCCAGCTATAAGTATATCATTATTAGAATCACCAAATAGGAAGTCATTATCTCCTTCCCCAAATAGAGTATCATCTCCTTTACCTCCTCGAAGACTATCTACATTATCTCCACCAAAAACTTGATCGTTACCTCTATTTCCACTTAAAAACTCACTGCCAATACCTCCAAGTAGAGTATCATCACCTCCTTCTCCAAAGAGAGTATCATCTCCACTACCTCCATCTAAACAGTCATTACCTTCACCACCAAATAATGAATCATTGCCAATACTACCACTGCCAAAATCATTACCTACATCACCAAAAATGGCATCATCATCAACATTGCCAAAAATACTATCATCACCTTGACTACCTCTTAATGTGTCGTTACCATCTCCACCATTAACTACATCTACTCCTTGATTACCAATTACTAAGTCATCTCCAGTTTGTCCAAATAACGAGTCATTACCATCTTCTCCTAGCAAAAAGTCATTACCTTCACCACCTTCGATATTATCGTCTCCAAGACCGCCAAACATTGAATCACGGCCATCTTCTCCCTGTAATAAATCATTATCCTCACCACCTATTAAGGAGTCTGATCCAATACCGCCGACAATCTCATCTTCTCCTGTTCCGCCATCTTGAGTATCATCTCCTGCTTCACCAAAGATAGTGTCATTGCCGCCAAAACCTTCCATAAAATCGGGTTCTGGAGAGCCAATTAAAAGGTTATCATTGTTATCTCCTGAGATATTTGCCATATTTTGGATACACCTATTTTACTACTGATTATTTGCTATGAATTAATTAAGGAGGGGAAAAAACACAAAAAAATATTATAGGTTTTTTTGATCATATTTTCCCTATTTTTTGACAATTGATATATGTAATAGATGTTCAATTTACAAATATTTATCCTTACAGTTTACTTCTAACTTAATCTCAAACTATTTTGTTTCCTTTGAGTCTAAATAATTTTTAGTTTATCTATTTTAAAGGATTTTGTATAATCTAAGATTCACATACATAAGTAGTCGTGCAAAATAAATTTCCTAGTTGAGAAAGGGAAGAGTGGGATAGGGAATAGGGAATAGAACTCTCCGGGAAAGAGGGAGTAGGGAGCAGGTAGCAGGGATAAGGGAGAAATAACTGATGTTTTCTAGATGATAATTGATTTTATTTTTTATAATTGGAGATGTCTAATAGGGAGAAATAACTGATAGTTTATGGATTAAAATTGGAGATGTATAATCAAATTTGTAATTAATTTTGCATAAGCACTTAAATTTGGTGACGCTTGTCGCAAACAGGAAATAAAAGTCTAGAAAAAGTAAAAAAAGATTTGATTTTTATGATTTTTGAGAAAGGAAGGATAATCATCTATAATAGCAATCCTAAATTATTTGTAACAAATCAAAAAATAGATAAAAATCATGAAACTCTTACTGCTGTTCCCTGTTCCCTGTTCCCTGTTCCCTGTTCCCTTTTTCTAGGATATTTTTTTCACAACCACGCTGAGGAATGCTATAGTTTTATTTGGGCTAAATTTTCAAATAGTCTTGTTACTTTAGCTAAGTCTTTATCTCCTGGGCTTGTTTCTACACCACTGGAAAGATCTATGCCAGAAAAAGTTTTATTAGTAAGTTTAATGTTATCTTGTTTGTCTTGAAAATTTGAAAGAAATTGTTGCATAGCTTTTGTCACATTATCTGGAGTTATACCACCAGCTAATAACCAGGGAAGATTAGGGTTAAATTTTTTGATAATTTGCCAATCTAAGGTTTGACCAGTACCACCGAATTTGTCGGGATGATAGGCATCTAGAAGTACAGTATTAACATGATTTACATATATATTTGCTCGAATTAAATCTTGGGGAGATTTGATTCTCAAAGCTTTAATTATTTCTACATGGGGAATTAGTTGATGGAGCTGATAACAGAATTCTGGGGATTCCTCACCATGTAATTGTACTCCATTTAATTTCGTGTTCATAACTATTTCAGAAATTAAATTTGTTTTTGTGTTAACAAATACGCCTATTTTGTCAATATTTGGTGGTAGTTTTTCGATAATATTTCGGATTTGTTCAGGAGTAATATAGCGAGGAGATGTGGGAACACAGATAAATCCGAGAGCTGTTGCTCCCATACGAGCGATCGCTTGTCCTTGGTCAGCTTTGGTAATTCCACAAATTTTTACGCGCATAAATTATACCCACTAAGAGCTAAATTTGCCATATTTGTATCAAAACTTAAATTTATTGTTAATTATTAAAACAAAATGTAGTTTATTCGTAAAGTTCTATGATAATTTCCAAAACATAAGTTAATTAAAGGATAAAAATTCACTTTTTGAAAAAGCAGGTAATTGTAGCAATTGTCTGAAAAACCTTTGTTTATAGTTTCTTAAAACTTGGGATTTTATCCTCGCAATAATTCATCAGGAAAGGAGATAGGAACTTGAATTCTAGCTTAATTTTGGCAGTACAATCTCAGGATCTTTCTGTTCAGTGGTCGCCAAAAGTCGCAATCATAATGATAGCTTGCAACTTACTAGCAATTGTAATTGGCTACTATGCTATTTCTAAGCAAAATCGTGGACAAGGACCTGATTTACCTGTATCATTACCAGCTGTTTTTACTGGCTTTGGAATACCAGAACTGTTAGCTACTGCTAGTTTTGGTCATATTCTGGGAGCAGGAGTAATTTTGGGGCTTGGTAGTTCTGGTATGCTATAAGTTACAACCTGATTTTAGTTATTATAGGGGGTATTCTCTGGGCATATTTAAGAGACTCCCCCATTTTTAGTGGCGTTGCATATTTGATATCTATTTAAAGAGAGGGGAGTGTGGGGAGATTGGGGCATAGGGGATTAAATATTAAAATATAGTATATCAATAAATATCATATAACCGGATTCTATATTTCTATATATCTATAATATACAGTGCTTTCCGTTGTTATGAGGTACACCCCGAAGCGGGCAAGATGCCTGCAATACAATGTTTTCATGATTTACCATGTACATCATTTCTCCAAAATTTGTTGTAAAAGATAGGATTATTATTCAGAAATGGTATAAGACCTAAGACCTAGCACCGAGAAGCTAACAGACAACTAACTGCAAGCTAAGATGGAAAATATGAAAACGAACGTTGAAATTTAAGGTCATCGTAGGAGTATATCACTCAAAAATTAAGGAAAATTTCATGCAGGTAGCTTGGCGAATTGGACATTTATTTGGCATTCCACTATTTTTAGATTCTTCGTGGTTTATTATCTTGCTCTGGGCTACTTATATAAATGGCTTATATTATCAAGATAAAGGACCTATTTTAGCTTGGGGTACTGGACTTATTATTGCTCTTTTACTTTTTGGCTCTGTACTCTTGCATGAATTAGGTCATAGTTTAGTTGCTATTTCTCAAGGAATTAAAGTCAATTCCATTACCTTATTTTTATTCGGTGGAGTTGCTTTAATAGATGAAGAATCTAAAACTCCTGGACAAGCTTTTCAAGTGGCGATCGCCGGACCTTTAGTAAGTTTACTTCTATTCTTTTTTTTAGGTATCACAAGTCTATTATTACCGACTTCTAGTTTAGTGGCTGAACTGACAAATAGGGTGGCAGAAATTAATTTAGTTTTGGCTATTTTTAATATGATTCCTGGTTTGCCTCTAGATGGCGGACAAGTATTAAAGGCAGCAGTTTGGAAAATAACTGGGAGTCGTTTTACTGGGGTAAGATGGGCAGCTAAATTTGGTCAGGGGTTTGGATGGCTGGCAATAATTTTAGGGATAATTATAATTTTAGTTAGTAAAGATTTGGGTGGTCTTTGGATTGTTTTTATTGGTGGGTTTGCTCTCCGAAATGCTAAAATTTATCACCGGATTACAGATTTACAAGCGGCTTTAATTAATATTAAGGCTGCTGATACTATGACACGAGATTTTCGGGTGGTAGATACAAATTTAACTTTGAGTGAGTTTGCCGATAAATATCTTTTCAGAGATTCTAAATTATCTACTTATTTTGCTGCTAGTGAGGGTCGTTATAGTGGGTTGGTTTCTGCTGACGCACTTCGTTTTATAGATAAAAGTTATTGGAATAGTCAAACTTTAAAAATAATTATTTGTTCTTTGAATCAGATGGTTACTATTTCAGAAAAAGCTAGTTTAGTCGAAGTTATTAACTGTATGGAATCTCATCAGCAAAAGCAAATAACTGTACTTTCACCTGCAGGGGCGGTTGCAGGAATAATTAATAAGGGCGATGTTGTAAGAGCTATAGCTAGATATTTGAAGTTGAAGATTTCTGAATCAGAAATTAAGTTGGTTAAAGAAAATGGTGTATATCCACGAGGAATGAATTTAGAGGCGATCGCTAAAGCAACAGCTACTTCTTTATCGGGTCTTAATAAGTAGTTATATTAAACTCAAATAAGTCGAGAAAAAAATATCAAAAACCATAGGTTTGAAGTAGGACTTCCTGACGGAATGCTCCGCAAACAGCACTTCAGCAAGCCTCTTGTAGAGGAAGTGCGTTATCAGCTTATTCTTGGTGTATAATTAAAGATTCATAGCCCCATTAATACCATGGGTGAAAAAAAGCCATGCCCCCGCCCCCGCTGGAGTCTACCCTAGCGTAGCCGGGTGCTTTTGGTAAACCTTGTACCCCTGCAGACGTGTATCTGGCGGGGAAATGTTATGCTTGAGAAGACTTCAAATATTAACTAATTAACTTAACTAATTAATAAGGTTGTTCAAATTTATTCGTTGCATCAGCAGCTTTTTTTCTAGTTTTTCCGATTATTTAACTACACCCAAAACCCCACACCCTATACCCAAGATTGATAATATTTGTGGCAAATATTTATCAAATTTGTATAACACGCACCACTAATTTTTCGGCGTTGGTAATTGGTGGGATGATTTTCTACTAGGGGTGATACTCACCAGTTACTCTGGTTAAATATTTAGAGGTATTAAAAACAGATTACTTTTAAAGTTTCATCTCTTGATTTACCAACGCCAATTTTTCAAATATAGTGGAGAACTGAAACCCTTGAATTTTTAGCTGATAGCTAGTTAAGATTTTTTCCCAACCAACCAATAAGTAATCATTTCTCCCCTACCTTTAACCTGAATTTTTCCTCTTTCTGCAAAAATATATTTATCTTTTAATAAATCATAAGTGTGACTTGTAACTTGAATTTTTCCAGGTTTTCCAGATGATTCCATTCTAGAAGCTACATTAACAGCATCTCCCCAAAGATCGTAGATGAATTTTTTTGTTCCAATTACACCTGCAACTACGGGTCCTGTATTAATGCCAATTCTAATTTGGAATGGTTGACCCAAGTCTGTTTGAAACTTGGTAACAATTTGTTGCATTTCTAATGCCATATTAGCGATCGCTTCTGCATGATTTTCCTTGATTAGTGGCAACCCCCCTGCTACCATATAAGCATCTCCAATAGTCTTAATTTTTTCTAAACCATATAAGTCAACTAGGTAATCAAACTGAGAAAATACCTGATTAAGCAAATTAACTAATTCTATTGGGGAAACTCTCGCAGCAATAGGGGTAAAACCGACGATATCAGAAAACAAAATGGTTGCTTCCTCAAAATAATCAGCTATCGCACTGGTATCTTGTTTGAGTCGAAATGCTATAGGTGCAGGTAAGATATTCATCAACAAACGTTCGGATTTTTCTTGTTCTAAACGTAGTGCTGCTTCTGTTCGTTTCCGAAGAGTAATATCTTCGACAGTACCTTCATAATATACTATTTCTCCTTTAGGATTGCGAACAGCGCGTACTTTTTCACAAATCCAAATAATACTACCATCGTGACGATATACTTGGGATTCAAAATTTGAGATTTCCCCACTTTTATTAATAGTATTGATTAATTCTCTTCTGCGATGGGGGTCTACATATATTTGTTGTTCAATATTAGTTATATTAGCAATTAATTCCGAACAATTAGAATAACCATACATTTTTGCTAGAGCGGGATTTGCACTCAGAAAACGACCGTCTGGTGTAATTTGAAAAATCCCTTCAATAGAGTTTTCAAAAATGCTCCGATATTTAGCTTCTGTTTGTCGCAATGCTTCTGTCGCTTGCTTTCTTTCTGTAATATCATTAACTATTAAAAGTAAACAAGCTTCCGCATCTAAAAAAATTATTTCTCCTGATAATAAACCTATTTTTCTCTCTCCTGATTTTAGCCGAAATTCTATTTCTTGATTGCGAACTGTTTCCTGAGTTTCTAAGAGTTGGTAAATCCGTTTTCTATCATCAACCTTACCCCAGAGATTTAATTCTACTCCTGTTTTACCAATCACCTCTTCGCGAGAGTAACCTGTAACTTCGATAAAACTTTTATTAACTTCAATTAATCTGCCATCTGCAAGATTACTAATAGTAATTATGTCAGGACTTGCTTGAAATGCTAAGGAAAATTTTTCTTCTGACTGTCGGAGAGCGGCTGTTCTTTCTTCAACTCTCTGTTCTAATTCAGCATTAGTTTTTTCTAATTTAGCAAATGACTGCTGTAGTTGTTGTGCCATTAAATTAAAAGATTCTGCTAATACCTCCAATTCATCTACTAATTGAATTTCGACTTGTTGGTCTAATTTTCCTCTAGCAATTTCTCTACTAGCAGCACTTAAACGCATTACTGGTTGACTAATCCAACGGGAAGTAAAAATCCCCACTATTGTTGCTACAAATAGAGAAATAAAACAAAGTTTAATAGTAGTCCGAGTATTAACATTAATTTTTTCCATAAAGTCAGCTTCAGGAATTACAACTACAATCAGCCAGTCTAAATTTTCTCCTTCTGAAAAAGGAACTACTTGTAAAAATTGTCGCTTGCCATTAAGTTGAAATTCTAAATATTGGGAGCTGTTAATTTTGTCAAAGTTACCGAAATATTGCTTGAGATAATTTGCTGTATTACTAATCAAAGGACTGGCGACTTTTTCTGCTTTAATTCTTTCTACTTGATTATTTTCAATAATAAATGGTTGTTGAGGAGTAGAAGAAGCAATTAAATCACCGGAACGTTCGAGAATAAAAGTTTGTCCGGTTTTGCCAACTTTTAAACTTTGGAGAAATTCTCTAATATGAGACAGAACAAAATCAACTCCCAACACACCAATTAATTGATTATCATCTTGATAAATAGGTTGAGCCAAAGTAACTTTTAGTCTGGGGTCTTTAAAATCAACATAAATATCGCTCCAAGCTGCTTGTTTTGCTTTAAGTGCTTTTGTGTACCAAGGTCTAATTCTAGGGTCATAATCATTACCAATTTCTAATAATTCTGTAGGGTTTCCTTTGTCATCTATTCCTAAGCTATGAAATTTTCCTTTTGTAGATTTACCCGCTCTACCAATTTGCCATTGATTATTATCTTGAAATCCTAAACCGATAAATTCTCCTGCGACGCTACCGAAATAAATTGCCGAAATATTAACAGAATCAAATAAAAATATTTGTTGCCAAAATTGCCTACTTAAACTACCAGTATCTTGGGTATTCAAATAACCTAAATTAATTGCATCCTGATTAATTTTAGTAATGACACGAGGCGCTTCTAAATAATCTTTTATTCTTTCCTGAATTCTAATACTAATTTCGTTGCGTAGTTGGGTTGTAACTTCGTTAACTGCTTGTTGGCCATTGCGTAAAGATAGCCATCCTGTTAAACCTACTGCGCCAAAAATTTGCACCACAAACGGCACTATTAGAATAGCTCTTAGAGGTATCTGTTTGGTAATTTTGATATTAGGGAATAGAGATTTGAGAAACGTTCTCGGAGCCTGGTCTATGGCCATAGAGTTTTGTGACTATCGCCTGATTTTGTTTAAATTGTAACTCTCTAGTTTGATCATTTCCAGTTTGAGGAAAATAAATTAGCGATCGCTGTGTTTTTTTGAGGTAGTTATTATTTGTCAAAAAAACTATAATTTTTAGTTTATATAAAAATAATATATTGGTTGTAGTATTATAGTCTATTGTGTTAATAGTTTAATTCCCAGAGTATGTATATTTCCACTTTTCAAATACTTAACTATAAGTCTTTTCAGGATTCCGATTGCCTAAAGTTTGAACCAGGTATAAATATTATTGTCGGCGCAAATAATTCAGGTAAAACTGCACTATTAGAAGCTTTATCATTAGAATTTGAAGATAATCCTTATCGTAATATTAGATTGAGAGATATTTCTGACTCAGACTTTTCGGATAAGTCAACTGCTAATCTTACTTTCAGGTTAGAAAAGTCTGAAATTTCTACATTGATAGATGAAATAAAAAATTCAACCAATAATGAAAATGCTTTGACTGTCTTTCAGCAATGGTATGATAATGCTAAAGAGATAAAAGTTACTGTTTATAGTTATAACAATGAATCTAATATAGTTATCTCAGATTTTCCATAAGATATAAATTTATATCAATTAGCTGATAGCGAGTTTAGTCTTGGTACTCCACTCAGAAAGACAATATGGTGTCTTAAAAAAACAGAAAAATTGACGCTGAGAGAACAATTAAAAGAATCTGGATATAGCAAAAATTATTTTACTTAAATTCTATTTTATGAATTTAAAAGAAAAATATATAGATTTAATTCTGAACGATTTCATATTGGTAGTTGTAGTTCTGGAGATAGCTTAATACTTGAGCCTAATGCTAGTAATTTAGCAGAAGTTATTAATCAAATTCAGTTGGGAGGCAAAAGAAAGATTTATGAAAAATTCAATAAATATGTAAATATGCTGTTTCCAGAAATCACAGAAGTTTCTGCTCGTATTCAAAAGAAAGATTTTCATACTTATGAAGATTACTTAGAAGTTTTAGTTTGGTCTCCAGAAGCTTTGGAAAAAGATGAAGAAAATTTAGCATTAAAATTAGCAGATTGTGGAACAGGAGTTAGTCAAGTTTTAGCTATACTTTATGTAGTAGTAACAGCCTCAGAACCACAAATTATTATTATTGATGAACCTCAATCATTTCTACATCCAAATTTGATTAGAAAATTAATAAACATCTTTAAAGAATTTTCTCAACACCAATATTTTATAGCCACCCATTCACCCACAGTTATTTCCGAAGCTAACCCCGCAACAATTTTACAACTATCTTATTCTGATGGTGAAACAAAAACTAAAATTATTAACTCCAAAGAAACTATACAATTACGTTCCCTATTAAAAGAATTAGGAGTCAGTTTATCTGATGTATTTGGTGCCGATGCTATTTTATGGGTAGAGGGACCCACAGAAGAAATATGTTTTCCCCGAATTTTAGAAAAATTTGGTTATTTTTCCATAAAAGGTATACAAATTATGGCAGTAAAAAATACCGGAGATTTAGAAGGTAAACGTGCCCATATTATTTTCGATATTTATGATAAATTGAGTGGCGGAAACACTTTATTTCCTCCAGCCATTGGATTTATATTAGATAGCGAAAATAGATCGGAAAAAGATAAGCAAGATATTTGTAAACGAGGTAAAGTAGAGTTTTTAGAACGCTGTACTTATGAGAATTATTTACTACATCCTCAAGCAATTTATGAAATACTAAAGCAAGAAGATTCATCTCTAGAAATAGATTTAAGTGATATAGAAAATGATATCGAGCTATCCAAAGATGAAAAACGCTTTTTCAAAAATTGCCAACCCACAAATACTGATGCAACAGAAAATTGGATATCTAAAATAAACGGAGCAAAACTGATTAGTGAAATTTTCTCTAAATATTCTGATAATCGAGTTGAATATAAAAAGACAAAGCATTCTCTAGATATTACTAATTGGTTGCTCGAACATGAACCTAATTTTTTAGAATCACTTGCTACTTTTTTAAAAGATAAAGTCGAAAATTGGATACAGAATAGTAGATGAATAATTATGAATTTGATGATTAATTTCCTGAAGATAAAATATAGTAATCTGAGCCAGGTCGCCAGTAGTTTGAATATCCAGAACTAGAAATTAAATATCTCCGAATCTACTAGATTGACATCTCTAAAATAGTGCGTTACGACGAATTGTTAAACAAATTTTTTAGCGAATAATTGTAGCCGTCTAACGCACCCTACTCGACTATATATTTTTATGCCTAAATAGATTTTTTCATAGTTACCAATCATCATAATCAGTAACATCAACTATACTATCTGTTTCTGTATCTTCAACTTTTACACTAAAACCTGTAGCTCCCATACTTACCTGACTAAAATTATAAATATATCTAGAACTTAAAGCTTCTTCTTCAACCCAATTATCCCACTCTTTCAAATTCTTATATTCTTGCCCAAATATTTTACAAACCAGTTGTTTATGTCGTTCTCCACTCCAAGGTTTATCGAGTTTTTCATTGGTCACATAAGGTAAAAAAGAAAACTGCATTTCTGACTCTCTTTTTATCTCTGTATTAGCATCAACTATTTGGGAATTTAACATCAACTCAAAAACATCACCTGTTAAACTATGTTTGACTTTAAACAAACAACAAAAATCATTAGTTATTTGAAATTTATATGTACAAGCTCCACTACTACCTCCGGCTCCATAATAAGGCATAATTTTACCTTTTTTTTCTGCCATTTCCATAAACATCCTGATGTCTGGGCTAATAGGATAACGCCCTTTATAAAAACCTGTTTCTAACTGTTCTCGAAAAACTTTTTCGTCTACCGAATATTCCCAACTATGTATTTGTTTAACAATCTCTCCAGAAATTCTAAATCCTAGTTCATTATGTAATTTTTGAATCTCTATAATCATTTCTTGACTAAAAGCAATGTACTAAATTATAGGAACAATTCAGGAATTATTCTTACTGATTTAAAACCGAGTAACTTGCACTCTATCACCATATTCTAAATTAAGTTGAGACTGAGCGCTACTACCATTAGCAGCAATTTCTACAAAACCATGAGAACCAACAATTGCAATTAATTCTCCTGGTTTACCCTCTGCATAAGTATTGCCACTTTCTATTGTTTGATATGAGGTATTATCTTCATTATGATTAATCACAACCGACCAAGTTTTACCTTCAATATAAGTGCTGGAAATATTGGTAATTATATTGCCAAAATGGTCAATATATTGGATACAACCTTCAATACCCGATTCCGTGAGAGTAATATTATCTAAGGGAAGTTGCACTAAACTTTCTGGGTGAATTTTTTTCCCTAATTTTTCGATTGAAATACCACTAGCTAAATGAGCGCCGACAGAGGCAAATATATCTCGACCGTGGAAAGTTGTGCTAGGTTTATTTGTACGCCAATATTCAGTATTAGTTAGTTCGACAGCAGTTATTTTTTCTGTGTTTATATTTTTGATAATTCCACTAAAAATACCATTATCAGGCCCCACTAAAAAACCTGTAGGTAATTGAATAGCGATCGCTCTTCTGCGACTCCCTACTCCAGGATCGACAACAGCAATATGAACTGTTTCTGGTGGAAAATATGGATAAGCATTACTCAGACAAAATTGTGCTGCATTCAAATTTTGGGGAGGAATTTCGTGAGTCAGGTCAATTACTTTTAGAGTAGAATTAATTTGAGCAATTACTCCTTTCATCACACCAACATAGACATCTTTGATGCCAAAATCAGTTAAAATTGTGAGGATTTTTTGTTGGTACATAATAATGTTTTCAAATTAAGTTTAAACAATAATTGTTTCTCATTATAATTGAATTTAATTTTCAACTAAATTATATAAGTTTATTTATTTTTTTTGTGTTTTTTATGGCAATTTTAAGATAAATAGACTACATAATATAGTAGAAAATTGTGTAGTATAAATGTCACCTAATTGCTCTTACTGACTACTGACTACTGACTACTCATTCCACTAAAGATTTTGTTATCTACCATTCGTGAAAAGTGCTATCAATTATTATTTCAATTGTTGAATTTGATATTGTGCATCTCTGTAACCTCCTGTACGCCCTTGGTCAAGATATAATTGAGCTGATTTTTCAAAATCACTAATAGCCCCTTTTTTATCCCCTATTTCCACCCTAACCATGCCTCTACTATAGTAAGCACCAGCATAGTCAGGATTTAGTCGAATTGCTTGCACATAATCAGTGATCGCTTGTTCGTAATTTTTTTGTTTAAAATAAACAGTAGCCCGATTTGCATAAGCTTCAGCATTATTTGGGCTTAATCTGATAGCTTGAGTATAGTCTTCTATTGCTGCTTCTGGTTGATCTGCTGTAGCATAAGCTAAACCTCTGTTAGCATAAGCTTTAGGATTTTTCGGGTTAAGTTCGATTGTTTGAGTGCAGTCAGATATAGATTTTTCATACTCTTGTAAATTCAAATAGGCAATACATCTATTGTTATAAGCAACTTGATTTTTGGAGTTGATTTCAATTGCTTGAGTGCAGTCAGATACGGCTTTTTCATATTCTGCTAAATTTAAGTATGTGCTGCAGCGATTAGCATAAGCTTCTTCATTTTTCGGGTCTATTTCAATAACTTTATTGTAATCATCAAGAGATCCTTGATAATCTCCGATAAAAAAGCGAGCCCTCCCCCTACTATAATAACCATATATTGCTTCCGGTTCAATTTGAATCATTTGAGTGTAATCTGTTATTGCTCCTTGCAAGTCATTATTAGCAGCACGAGCTAATCCTCTGCTATGATAGGCATTAATATCATTAGGCTGTAGTCGAATCACTTGAGTGTAATCCTCAATAGCAGCAGGATAGTCCTGAGAATCATAATAAACTAATCCTCTTTTATAATAAGCTTCTGCATCTTGAGGTTTTAGGCGCAATACTTGTGTGAAGTCATCAAGAGCCCCTGCATAGTCTTGATTATCATAACGAGATACCCCCCGATTAAAATGAGCATTAATATGACTGGGGTCAAGGGTAAGTGCTTTAGTATAATCAGCAATAGCATTTTGATAGTCTTCTGAATTGTAATAAGCATTTCCCCTTTTGTAGTAATACTCTGCTTGATCGGGATTTAGTTTGATTGCTTGATTATATGCTGAAATTGCTGCTTGTTGCTTTCCCTGTTCCGCATTTTTGACTCCTTGAGCAAATAGATTTTCTGCCTTGATCGGATCTGGGCGACTCAAAAAATGCAGCAGCCCTATCAGCATTGCTATCACTCCAACACCAGCAAAACCGAATAAAACAAACCACCAAGGATGAGAGGTCATTCTCAAAATTTTGATTTGAGGTTTAACCGTTGAACTCGTTTGGTTTTTATGTTTTGGAGGCAAAATGGTTTGAGAGCGACCATTAATTTTCTGGAGTGCGTTCAAAACTTCTGCTGCTGACTGGTAACGTTTTGTATAATGGTAATGCACCATTTTATCAAGGATATCTGCGAGCAGTGTTGAACATTGAGTTCTATTTCGCCACATGATCCCACTAGGATTTGATGGAGACAGGTCTTGTAGTTTAGGCAGTTCACTACTAGGTATACCTGTTAGCGCTTGAATCGCAATCATACCTACTGCATACAAGTCGCTATTAAATTGAGGAATTCCTTGAAATTGTTCGATTGGCATATAGGAAGGAGTACCCGTAGCAATAGTCCGTGGTATCTCTCCATTTTGTGCTGCTATGCGATGAGTTACTTCTTTTACTGAACCAAAGTCAATTAAAACTAATTTGCCATCTGGTTGACGTCGAATTAAATTAGATGGGTTAACATCCCGATGAATTACTTCATTTCCATGTACAAATACCAGTATTTCTAATACTTCTGATAATAGTTTGATTACTGTTTTTTCTTGCCAAAGTTTGCCGGGAATAATTTCTTTATTTAATGGTATTCCCGGAATAAATTCTTCAACTAAATAGAATTGATTATTTTCTTCAAAATAAGCTAATAATAAAGGTATTTGATCGTGTCTACCTAATTTTTCTAATATTTCTGCTTCTTGCTTGAATAAACGGTGAGCAGTTCTGACTATGGTGAAACTATTACCGGGAGCTCGTAGTTGTTTGACCACACACTGAGGATGTCCAGGGCGACGAGTGTCTGCAGCCATATAGGTCTGGCCAAATGCACCGGAGCTGAGGACTTGAACTACACGGTAACGTCCATCTAGAAGTTGACCAATCATGTTCATGTTACTCATTATTATCTTTAAAATGTGTTATTTAATATTTAAGATTTAATATTTAAGTGTTTCAATCATATTTTGTGCATTCTGATATTCTTTTGCTCTGCCTTGTTCTAAAAAGAGGTTGGCACTTTTGCGGAAGTCTTCTACTGCTGCTGTTATATCTTGTAATTTAGAAAGAACTACCCCTCGATTATAATAGGCTGTGGCGTTAGTTGGATTTAGTCTAATTGCCTGGGCAAAGTCTTCTATTGCATTGTTATTGTTGCCCATTTCTGAGTAAATCATGCCTCGATTACTATAGGCAACTGAATCGTTAGGATTTATTTTAATGGCTGTGGTATAATCTTCTATCGCTCCTTGTTGATCACCACTAGCAGACCGAGCTAAACCTCTGTTACTATAAGCTTTAGCATTTTCAGGATTCATGCCAATAGCGATGCTACAGTCTTCTGCTGCTCTTTGATATTCTCCTAAATTCAAATAACCAATACATCGATTATTGTATGCTGCGATGTCTTTGGGGTTGATTTCGATGGCTTGGGTACAGTCTTCTATTGCTGCTTCATGGTTTGCTAGATTTAAGTAGGCGCTACATCTATTTGTATAAGCATCAGAGTAATCTGGTTTTAACTCTAGTGCTTTAGTATAGTCTGCCATTGCTCCTTGATAATCTGCTATATAGAAGCGAGATCTACCTCGACTATAATAAGCTTGGGGATCGTTGGGGTTAATTTTTAATGCTTGGGTATAGTCACTTATTGCACCTGGTTGATCGCCTGTGGCACCTCTTGATATTCCCCTACTAATATAAGCGTCGGTGTCTTTAGGGTTTAGTCTAATTGATTGACTGTAGTCTTGAATGGAATTTTTGTAATCCCTGATTTTGTAGTAAATTAGTCCTCGTTTATAATAAGCTTCTGCATCGTTGGGATTTAATCTTAATGTTTGAGTTAAGTCGGTAATGGCTTTTATAAAATTACCTAGTTCATAATAAGATACAGCGCGATTGTAATAGGCATCGTTATAGTTTGATTTGATTTTAATTGCTGCTGT
This sequence comes from Microcoleaceae cyanobacterium MO_207.B10, assembly GCA_030064835.1. GTDB lineage: Bacteria > Cyanobacteriota > Cyanobacteriia > Cyanobacteriales > Microcoleaceae > JASJEE01. The sequence goes on from JASJEE010000022.1 coordinate 23,355, forward strand.
ATAATCCTTGATCGCTTTTTCATAGGCTTTTTGCTTATAGTAAGAATTACCTCTTTTGTAGTAGATTTTGGCATTTTTTGGATTGAGTTTCAAGGCTTGGCTGTATTTTTCTAAAGCTTTTTCTTGATTGCCTTGTTTTGCTAATTCTTCCCCTTGATTGTAGAGTGATTTTGCTTTGGATGTAAAATGGTTTTGCCAAAAATATGTAGTTAATAATCCTGCTAAAAATAAGATTGCTAATAATCCGAAAAAGGCAAATTTATTCTGTTTTTTTGATTGCTTCTTTCTCGGTAATGAATATTTTTTTTTCATATCTTTTTTTCGCTCTCTATCTTTCTCTATTTCTGGAATATTTAAAACTTGCCCAATGCTATTTTTACTTGGTTGATGGGAAGATGCTAAAAATTCCATTTCTGCTGCTTCTGGAATAACTATTTCTAGTTGAGAGTAAATTTCATTCTGGGTAAACATTTTGACAGTGCTTAATTCTGCTAGCACTTCCGACGCAGATTTATAACCTTCTGTTGGTTGACTATTTACCATTTTGTTAATAATATCTGCTAGGATTGGAGAACATACTAATAGATGATTCCAGGAACTTGCTAAGTCGGAATTTTTATTAGTCTGTCTTTGCTGTAATAAATCTTGAGGTGATAGTCCTGTTAATCCTCTGATAGCAATTATTCCTAGAGGATAAATATCGCTGTTAGGATGTAGATTTCCTTGGCTTTGTTCTAGAGATATGTATAGGGAACTATCAGAACTATTTTTATTACCATTATTTAATTTTGATGGTTGCTTTTCCAACTCTAAAATCATCTTGATTTCTCTTTCTAACCCGAAGCCAATTAATATTAATTTTCCATCTGATGTTCTTCTAATTAAGTTTTCTGGAGTTATTTGTCCATGAATTTGTCCTTGACCGTGAACAAATACTAAAATTTCTAATACTTCTTCTAATATATTGATTACTTCTGTTTCTAATAGAGGCTTACCTGTCCCTAATTCTTGACTTAAAGGCAAACCGACAATATAATCTTCTACCAAATAAATATTATCTTCCTGTTTAAAATAAGCTAAAAAATTTGGTAGCTTGTCATGTAGACTCAGGATATCAATTTTTTCTGCTTTGGCTTGAAATAATGATAATATTGTCTGTCGATTATCTAGGTTAAAATTGCTTAATTGAATTTCTCTGACTACACATTGCGGGGCACCTGGACGGCGAGTATCTCCTGCCAGATATGTTTGTCCTAAGATATTAGAACTTATTAGTTTAATAATACGGTAGCGTTTATCTAAAATTTGGCCAATCATTCTATGTTCCTACCAGATTAAAGATTTATTTGAAGGTCGAGTCTTTTGCCAACCAGGTCTAATTTCTGGTTAATTATA
>JASJEE010000023.1 GCA_030064835.1 Microcoleaceae cyanobacterium MO_207.B10
GCGTTGGTAATTGGTGGGATGATTTTCTACTAGGGGTGATACTCACCAGTTACTCTGGTTCAATATTTAGAGGTATTAAAAACAGATTACTTTTAGAGTTTCATCTCTTGATTTACCAACGCAAAAAAAAGAATGTTATGCTTGAGCAAACTTCAACTATTAACTAATTAATAAACTTTTTCCACTTTATCCCTTTTCTTTAACCACACCCTACACCCAGTACCAAACATTTATCAATTTTGTATTACTCCCTATTTTCTACTCTCATAAAAATTACCCAAAAATAAAAACCGATATCTAGTAATACAAAATCACTAAATATCAGCTTTCAAGAAACATAAAAAATCCCCAAATCAAATCTTGAAAATTTAAACTTTCATTTAACTCACTATTGCTTTGCTAAGTAGCTGATAAATTAAATCGTTAATAAAAGTCAGTCCCAAAGAACCAATTAAGGCACTCCAGAATCCCCAACGTAGTCGAAAACCACTGACTATCCAAGCTGCTAAACCAAAGATAACAATGTTAAGAATTAGAGTAACTAAACCAGGAACAAATATGTTAACAATAGCAAATCTGCTGAGAAGAGGGCGCACAATTGCATTCAAAAGCCCAAAAACTGCCGAAGCAACTAAAGCTTTATCAAAATTATCAATTTCCACACCAGTTGGCAATTTAGAAATAATAAACAAACTAACAGCACTAACCAACCATAAAACAATCAGTCTAATAATTTCTTCAGTAGCCATTTTTCTCTCCTTAATTTAACAGTAATTAAACATTAAATCGGAAGAGCATTACATCTCCTTCCTTCACAATATAATCCTTTCCCTCACTCCTCAACAAACCTTTTTCCTTCGCAGAACTCATCGAACCAGCAGTTACTAAATCATCATAAGCAACAGTTTCAGCCCGAATAAAACCACGTTCAAAATCAGTATGAATAACACCAGCAGCTTGAGGAGCTAACATACCAGCGAGAATTGTCCAAGCCCTAGTTTCCTTCTCTCCAGTAGTAAAATAAGTACGCAATCCCAACAGCTCATAAGTCGCCTTAATTAGAGATTTTAACCCACCTTCTTCTACTCCTAAAGACTCCAAATAATCAGCCCTTTCCTCCTCCGGTAACTCAATTAATTCAGATTCTACCTGAGCTGAAATTACCACAACTTGAGCATTTTCAACAGCAGCAATATTGCGTACTTCCTCAACCCAGTTATTGCCAGTAGCTAACTCATCCTCAGAAACATTTGCAGCATAAATTATTGGCTTAGAAGTTAGCAAATTCAAAGGTTTAATTAACAAATATTCTTCTTCATTTAAGTCAGCCATTCTCACCGACTTACCCTCATTTAAAACCCCCTCTAACTTAGTCAAAACTTCCAGTTCTGTCTGAGCATCTTTACTAGTACGAGCTTGTTTTTTAGTCCGTTCAATTCGGCGTTCAACCTGAGCCAAATCCGACAAAGCCAACTCTAAATTAATTACCTCAATATCTCGCACCGGATCGACCGAACCAGAAACATGAATAATATCCTCACTATCGAAACAACGAACTACTTGAACAATAGCATCAACCTCTCTAATATTAGACAAAAATTGATTACCTAATCCCTCACCTTTACTAGCACCTTTAACCAAACCAGCAATATCAACAAACTCAATTCTAGTAGGAACAGTTTGAACGGAATTAGAGATTTTAGTCAGCATATTTAACCGCTCATCTGGCACCGCCACTACCCCAACATTGGGTTCAATTGTGCAGAATGGAAAGTTAGCAGCTTCGGCTTTAGCATTAGCAACTAAAGCATTAAATAAAGTAGATTTTCCGACGTTGGGTAGTCCGACAATTCCAGCTCTGAGCATAATTTTAAGTCAAAAATCAAAAGTCAAAAATGAAGTAAACTATAGTTTATATTTTGATGCAATTTAATTCAATATACAACTGTCTATTTGTCAAAATAACAGAAGCCTATCATTCTATTATACTTGATTACCAGTAGCACTGAAGTATAATCTCAATTTATTCCAAATTTACGGAAAGATTGTGATAGTAAAATTCGGTAGCCCTGCGGATTGGAATATTGACAATTCTCCTATTAATACCTACCACTTACACTTACCACCTAAAACCTATAAGTAAGGAATGTAGCAATATTTTATGAAAATGATATTAACTAAGTCAAAATTCATAAACAAAATAAACAGTAGTTTGTATTATTATTGAGATAATAAGCTATTGTGCATTTAAACGATTTATTGTTGTGTGCCTCGTTCAACGGAAAACCCTGATTGCTTCTGACCCCCGCGGAGGTGGGCAGGGCTAATTCTTTGTCGTCAGAGAATATTTGCAAGCCTATATTTTTTGAGTCCTGTACTTCCCACACTTCCCACACTTCCCACACTTCCCACACTCTCCTCCTTTTTTCCAAGCGTGACAATAAATAGACCCTGGGCGGGGCGGGGACAAGCTTCGGACTGGCTAATACGCATTTTAAATGTCTATTAGCTTGGTCTCCTGTGATAATCTTTGATTAAATCGAAGAAAGTCAAAAATGCCTGACCAAACCAAGGCCCCAATTATTCAAACCCTCAAAAAATGTACCCAAAAGCCTCATGCTCCTTTTTACGCACCAGGACACAAACAAGGAAAAGGCATTCCCACCTCACTTGCTGATTTAATAGGTACAACAGTATTTCCTGCAGACTTACCAGAATTACCAGAACTAGATAACCTATTTGCCCCAGAGGGCATAATTCAAGAGGCCCAAGAATTAGCAGCAGAAATTTTTGGCGCATTACAAACCAAATTTCTCGTAAATGGCTCCACATCCGGCATCATCGCAGCAATTTTAGCTACTTGTAGCAGTGGGGAAAAAATTATTTTGCCCCGGAATATTCATCAATCTGTAATTTCGGGCCTGATTTTATCTGGGGCAATACCTATCTTTATCAATCCCGAATATGACCCAGATTGGGATATTGCCCTCAGCATAACACCTACATCTGTTGCCCAAACTTTAGCAAAACATCCAGATGCCAAAGCCGTGATCATGATTTATCCTACCTATCATGGTGTGTGTGGAGATATCGCAGCGATCGCCCAAGAAGTCCATAAATATAAAATTCCCCTATTAGTAGATGAAGCTCACGGCCCTCATTTTGCCTTTGATCCAAATTTACCCCCAGCAGCATTAAAGAGTGGGGCAGATTTAACCGTCCAGTCAACTCATAAAGTATTGGGGGCAATGACTCAAGCATCAATGCTACATATTGGCAGCAAACGCATCGACACTCAGCGACTCAACCAAGCTTTACAAATGGTGCAGTCTAGCAGCCCAAATTATTTACTTTTGGCATCTCTGGATGCAGCTCGTCAACAAATGGCCTTGTTTGGTCAACAACTGATGAGCCAAACTTTGCAATTAGCCAATGATGCCAGAAATAGAATTAGCCAACTGCCAAATTATTCTCTATTTGACAAAAAAGTAAGAGGGGAGAGCGAAGAAGGAATAAATTTCATACCCCCAGAAACGAATGACGGGAAAAGACTACCATTTTCTAAAACTGACACAAGAGTTTTTGAAAGCTATATCAACCCAAGATTTGTTTTTCTTGACCCCACCAGATTAACCGTGAAAATTTCTGACCTTGGATTAAGTGGGTATGAAGCTGATGAAATTTTACATCAGGAATTGGGAGTTACTTGTGAGTTGCCCAGTTTTAAAAATTTAACATTTATTATTTCTCTCGGAAATACAAAAGCAGATATCGATCAGTTAGTAAACGCTCTAGTCAGTTTAGCCAGTCAAAGTTCTAGGGATAAATTTTACCCACCCACTGCTGTGAGTAAAAAAATTGACCTCAACTTAATTGATTTTTCCATCCCTCTTTCTCCCAGGGATGCCTTTTTTGCCCAGAAAGATAATTTGCCCATAGAAAAATCCGTAGGTTGTATCAGCGCTGAACTTATTTGTCCATATCCACCAGGCATTCCAGTATTAATACCTGGTGAAATTATTACAAAAAACCATTTTGAGATACTTGAACAAGTCCGGGCATTGGGTGGGATAATAACTGGATGTAGTGACCCCATGCTAAAAACTATTAAAGTCTGTAGATTTTAAAAATAATTTCCTATGCCTTCTCAACTTTGGCCTTATGTTACTCCAGGTATCCCAGATGACTTATTTGAACGTCTGCCTGGTATTCCTATGAGTAAGCGAGAAGTCCGCTTACTGTTAATATCTTATTTAAGACTACAATCAGACTCAGTAGTTTGGGATATTGGCGCAGGAACAGGAACTATACCCGTAGAGATTAGTTTAATGTGTCCTCACGGCCGAATTATTGCCATAGAAAGGGATGAAGAAGTTGCAAATTTAATTAGGAGAAATTGCGATCGCTTCGGAGTCGAGAATGTTACAGTAGTTGAAGGTAATGCTCCTGAATGTCTTGAGCGTTTAACTGAGACTCCAAGTCGGGTCTGCATAGAGGGAGGTCGCCACATCAAAGCGATACTCCAAGAGGTTTGGAAAAGACTCTTACCACAAGGTAGAGTTATCGCTACTGCTAATAATTTAGAAAGTCTGTATGCAGTTTCTGAAAGTTTTGCCGATCTACAGGTTAGGAATGTAGAGGTAGTTCAGTCTGCATTAAATCGTTTAGAGACAAGAGGTATACATCAGACCTTTGCAGCTATTAATCCCATATTTATTCTTAGTGGTGAGAAGATAGACTGAAATGATAGAACTTCATTCCGCTCTGCGAAGAAAAATGATTGCTAAGAGCTGACCGCTTGTTTAAGGTAATCCCATCATACCAAGCGTGATCAATGTTTGCTACAAATATTATCAATCTTGGGTTTTGGGTGTGGGGTTTTGGGTGTAGTTAAATAGAGTTTGCTGACAAAAAGCAGAGTTTGGGGAGGGTGTAAGATTTGACACGGAGACGCGGTGAAGCGGCGTGTCAGTGATACCCTATCGACCTGTCCTCGTGTGGATAGTGTGGGAAGTGTGGGAACTGTCGGGAGAGTGGGAAGACAGAGAAAATTGGAGGAATAATTGTTCCTGAATTTTTCTTTTCTGTCTCGCGTTACCCCGTTCAGACTCACTTTTTGAGCATTTTCAACCGCAAAGCTGGTACTTTTTCACGATCTAAAATGGCTCCAACCTTTATCTGTAAATGCTTTTATCTTTATTGAAAAAGCCCTAAATAATAGGAAAAACCAGAAAAAAAGCTGCTGATGAAAGGAATAAATTTGAACAACCTTGTTAATTAGTTAATATTTGAAGTGTTCTTAAGTATAACATTCCCCTGCCTTGGCGAGGGCCAGCTTTTTTCACGCATGGTATAATTTTATTTATCACTTAATTGATTGTCCGAGCATAATATTACTAATATTACTAGCAACTCATATCATCATCAAATCGAAAATTATTACAAGACCTTTCTTTCCTAAGATTAGTAAAAAACTCTAAAGACTTAATAGAAGAAAACAGATTAAGTAATATAAATATAAATATTAAGTAATAGTTATCAGTCTCTTAAATGTCTATAATAATTAAATATTAAATTAGTGAAGTCTCTCCCGTTATAATCTTTGATTTAACGGGAGCTTCTAAAACAGAGATAATTGAATCTAAGTCTCAGAAGTTTCTTGTTTCACAGGCTGACTAATATCTAAGCCTCCACAAGCAGACAAGATGATACCCACCTCGTTTAATGCTTTATTTAATATGTTAACAGCAGCATTCTCATCTCTATCTAAAACTGTTTTACATTTAGGACATGAATGAGTTCTAACTGATAAAGTGCTAGGTACTTTATGACCACATTTTGAACAATTTTGTGATGTATTGTGAGGATTGACTTTAACTACATGAACAGCGCGTTTGACCGCCACTGCATTCAGTTTTTCAATAAAAACTCCCCTGGCTACATCATAGATTGATTTTGATAATTTGCTATTTCTAGCTAAACCTTTAATGTTAAGATTTTCGACAGCAATTAAATCATACTCTTTAACTAATTTATGAGCAGTTTTGTAATGAAAATTTTCTCTTTGCCTAGCAATATGTTTATGTAATTTAGCTATTCTGTTTTGAGCCTTTTTCCAGTTATTAGAACCAATTTCTTTTCTAGATACTTTTCTTTGTTTTCTAGCTAAATTAGATTGAGATTTTCTATAAAATTTAGGAACAGGGACAGTCTCGCCAGTATGAGTAGTTAAAAACTCTTTTAATCCGACATCAATACCTACAGCAGTTTTGATATTATCTGTAGTAATTAGACGAGGGACTGACTTGTCTTCTAAACTAAAACTTACATAATCAGCATCAGCTTTTGAGAAACTGCGTTATCAGCTTCTAAAGGTGTATAATGGAAGATTCATACCTCCATAAAAAGCGCACCACTAATTTTTCACACTCTTGTGGGGGGCTTAAACCCTTGAATTTTTAGCTGACAGGTAAATGCTGTTTGCGGAGCATTCCAGACCGAAAAGCTGATAGCTAGTTAATATTTATTTAAACTTATAATACTATATTTAACTTATAATACTATGTCTTGGTCTCGTATAATTAGTGGATTTGTAGCTATCACCCTAGCAATGGGGATGATTCTGTTCGGGGGGTGGTGGTTTACATTAGGCATGGGAATCATCATTTACCTGGGTCAATTAGAATATTTTCAACTAGCGAGGGCTAAAGGTATTTCACCAGCAGCCAAAACCACACTAGCATTAAGTCAAATCATGCTGGTAGTAGCCGCTATAGCCCCTAACCTTGTAGATGCCATATTTCCCCTCGCCGGCACCCTCATATGTTTTTATCTACTATTTCAGCCAAAATTAGCCACAATTGCTGATATTGCCTCATCTATTTTAGGTTTATTTTACGGCGGATATCTACCCACCTATTGGGTCAGACTCCGAGTGGGAATTGAACCACAGCTACTTCCACCCGAAACAGTTGCTAGTCAAATTTCTATTGCAGACTATTGGCATCATTCTTGGATAAACCCACTTACTTGGCCTCCTAGCTTGACCGTAACTCTACTTGGTTTTTGCTGTATCTGGGCTGCTGATATTGGGGCTTATTTTGTGGGTAAATTCTTTGGCCGGATTCGACTCTCAGAAATAAGCCCCAAAAAAACAGTTGAAGGTGCAGTATTTGGTGTTTTGGGCAGTATAGGAGTAGCAGTATTCGGGGCTTGGTACTTAGATTGGCCAGGGGCACCTTGGGTAGGAATAATTCTCGGTTTTATCGTGGGAATTGCTAGTCTGGTAGGGGACTTAACCGAATCCATGATGAAACGAGATGCTGGCGTTAAGGATTCTGGAAAGCTAATCCCTGGACATGGAGGAATTCTTGACCGCACCGACAGTTATGTTTTCACTGCACCCCTAATATATTATTTTTTCACCCTACTTCTACCACTCCTAAAATAATTAGGGTTTGCTGAAAAATTGTTTTGGTAAGGGTAGGAGTCAGAAGAAATAGGAATTATAGAGAAGGTAGTAGGAAGAATAGTCCCTTAATTTTCCTAATATAGTGAGCCTTTAATGCTAACTTTTTGAACCTTTTGGAGTTAAAATTTGGCATTTTTTTTATAGAAAAAAATGCTTTATCGTTTACCTGTAAATGCTTTGAGAATTAATCAGCAAACCCTAATTTAAAGAAGTTTGATTGAACTTACGGATTTACTATCAAGCGGCCTTGGCAAATAAGCTCACCAGATTCTAATGTTAATTCTTGTAGTTCAACATCGGAACCTAAGTCAATTTTAATATTATTTGAGTAGCTACATTTAGGTTCTTGTAAAACCTGAATATCTAGTTTTTCAAGCAACAATTCGCAGCTACTAGCAAGTTTTAAATCAGTATTTACAGTAATAGGAATTTTCTCATATGAGGTAGGCACAACATTAGCAAATAAATTTAATTTACTTGTAGATAGTTCCACTTTTCCGTCAGATAAACTCATTGGTTGTTTTAGTTCTTCTATCAAGTAAGAGGATAATAATGGAGTTAAAAAATCCATTATCGCATTACCTAAAAGAGGAGAACTGAGACTATCATTAAAATCAGATTCAAGTAATTTAACCTTACCAAAAATTGGAAAAGACTCTAAAATCTGTAGAGGTTTACCTTTGATAATTTGACCAATATTAATTCTCAGACCAGTAGCATATAACTCTACCTCAGTTAAATGCAATCCTCGATAAACTACACGGTCTGCAGCAACAGAAACATGAGGAATTTTACCAGTAAGAATTTGGCGATCGCCTCCTTCGATATTAACTTTTAAGTTTTCTACCGCCTCTAATTGGGTTCCTAACCATAATCGTAATGCAGGAGATAGAACCCTACTTACAATCCTTCCTTTTTTCCTTGTTGATACCTCCGATTCTGAACTCTCAATAGCTACCGAAGAATTAGAAACTTGATTATCAATTTTAAATGTTTGATTCATCAAAAACACCTTAAATTAGGAGATTAATTTTGTTTATCCATTTGAGATATACAGAATCTATAAACTAGCAGCTTTTCTAATTTTGTGGTAGGGGAATATATAAAAATATTTGGAGTTTGCTGAAAAAAGTAGAGTGTGGGGAGGGTGCGGAGACAGAGGAACTAGGGGAAAGAATTTTCACTTAATCCTAACTTTTTATACCAAATTCAATAAAGCTATTACCTTGCGGGGGCTAGGGTAAACCTTGTAACCGTGCAGACCCATATCCAGCAGGGGATTGTTACAGTAAAATCTTTTGCTAAAGGATGGGAAAATTTGCACTTATTCTATCTCATACCATTTTGAAAAAAGAATGTTACGAATAGTAAGGGCGATAAAAAGATTTGATCATAGATGTCCTTTTGACAAAAAAGATGATTTACGCCATAAAAAATGGTATTAAAGCCATTTATTATGACTCCTGACTCCTGACTCCTGACTCCTAAAAATTCCCCTAGATATTTGTAGCAAACATTTATCAAATTGGTATCATACCTACCACCTACCACCTACCACCTCAAAATCAACTAATGTAGCAATATTTTTTTTAAATGCTATAGTCACTCAAGCTGAAAAACCTGCACTCTTTTCGCTCCAAAAAGACTAAAACTTTTACTTGTCATAGAAAATTAATTATTTTTCCCTACTCCCCTAACCAGTCCTAATCCCTCTTTTCCAGCTATGCTTTATAAAAATCTTTCTTAACATTAAACTTGACAAAAAATAGAAGTTATGTATAAGTTTCATGTCGGCTTTTTGCCGAGAAAAGTGTCTAATTCAATACACTATGAGTGAGGAATGTAGAGAAGATTCTTACTCCCAACTCTTCCTCCTCCTCCCTCTCTCCCCACTCTCCTACAAGGGTTTCAGGAGTTCCTGATCAGGGATAGCTTTTCCAGAGAGGTCTCCTGTTCCCTATTCCCCGTTCCCCGTTTCCTCAAACCAACGAATGAGTGTACCTCACCAATAATTGGAATTGCTATAGCTTATATTTTTGATTCAAAAGGGTATATTGACTGGTAATGCAATCTGGTAACAGTGACGAATTTAACAGTATGGATGAAAGATTACAAAAAATATTATCTCAGTGGGGTATAGCTTCTCGTCGCCAAGCCGAACAAATGATGATTGCGGGACGAGTACGGGTTAATGGCCAAATAGTGCAATTGGGAGAAAAAGCCAATCCAGAAGTTGATCGAATCGAAGTTGATGGTTTGCCCATCAAACAAAAAGACCGTCCCGAACCCATATATTTATTACTTAATAAACCCATAGGTGTAATTTCCACTTGTTCGGAACCCAGTAGACGCATTAAGGTTCTAGATATTCTAAGTCCAGAACTGCGAAATGGTAAAGGTATTCATCCAGTGGGACGTTTGGATGCAGATTCTACAGGAGCATTACTACTGACAAATGATGGTCAAGTCACCTTTTGTTTGACTCATCCGAAACATTGTCTCCCCAAAACCTATGAAGTGTGGGTAGAAGGAAAGGTTCAGGAATCAATACTAAAATTATGGCGTCAGGGTATTATTTTATCTGGTAAAAAAACTTTACCAGCTCAGGTTAAAGTCCTAGAAGAGGGTGATGGTTCAAAAACCCTTTTGGAAGTAATTATCTCAGAAGGTAGAAATCGACAGATTCGTAGAGTTGCAGAACAACTAGGATATCCTGTTGTTAAACTCCACCGTACTGCTATAGGCAAGATTAAGTTGCAGCCGCCTGGAAAACATTTGTTGCCAAGTGGTGCTTATAGACAGTTAACAGATTTTGAAATCTACTATTTGCAGGAACAAATAAAAAAAAGCAGTCAATTCAGCTAGGAGGTTTGTACTATACTAACTTTCAATAATTTTTACTGTATATCTGAGATAGATAAATAGATGTCAGGTTTCAATATCGGTGAATAGATAAAATCAAGCCATCTCTAATTTACATAAAAGTTCCCAGTTGTTTTATACTCTTTCCTAACTCAATTTTATTATATTTATCCAAAAATATCTTTTGAGCAGATTTTCTTCTGCTATTAGAAATTTATTTAGGAGTATATAAAATTGATTAATTTGCAATTAAATTGAAGTTTATAAAATCAGTAATCTTATTGAAATAGATAATCTAAAGATACCCAACATTCACACAAAATAACCATCAATAAATTATATAGTTATCAATCAAGGCAATGGTAAACTTTACAGGCATCAAAAAAATCAAAAATAGCTTATTCTTTTTACCCTTAAAAAAAGAATTTAAGCAAGAAAAAAAATTATCTTTTGAAGAAGAACAAAATCAGGCATTAAAAGATATTGGGAGGAAACTAAAAAGATTTCGGGAAAAACATTCTATTTGCTTAGAAAGAGTCGCAGTAGTGACAATGATTAGAATTAATTTACTACAAGCAATCGAAGAAGGAGACTTAACTAAACTTCCAGAACCAGTTTATATTCAAGGATTAATTAAACGATATGCAGATACAATGGGATTAAATGGAGAGCAGTTAGCTGAAATCTTTCCTGCTCAAAAAAAATTAGAAATCAGAAAACAATTTCCACTGCATTCTGCAATGGCTAACTTACAAACATATCATCTCTACTTATTATATCTATTTATAATTATCCTATCAGTAAGTTCTTTACACAATTTAATGAGTGGTTCTGATTTCTTAGGCAGAGGCATTAGCAGTAACAACTCTAGTAAACAAGAAAATCAACCAAAAAATCAGGATGATTTAGTAGCTCAAGCATCTTCAGGTCAAACTACAATTCAGCAAAAAACTACTATTAAAGAAAACTCAAACAAACAAAATAATCATAAATCCGTAGTGGTAAGTTTAATTGTCAAAGAAGATTCCTGGGTTTCCGTAGAAATAGACGGCAAAATAGAATTTGAAGGAACTTTATCTCCAGGAACTAAAAAGACATGGGAAGCCAAAAAACAACTAATTCTCTTAGCAGGAAATGCCGGAGGAATACTAATAGATTATCAAAATGGACAAACAATGAAACTGGGAAAAACTGGCGCAGTAGAAGAGGTTGTTTTTACTGCTACTGATACCCAAATTTCCCAGTCTCCAAATCCTAACAATTAAACACAATTATCCGATATCCTGTTAACCCCAATTCTCTGGAGTACGACCATAAATTTCTGTAACTGTTCTGAGGCGATCGCGCACCTCATCTGTTAACATATGTGATTGGTAGCGCCAGCTCCAATTACCATCAGATGTACTAGGTGTATTCATTAGTGCTTCACTTCCGAAACCCAAAATGTCCTGGAGCGGAAAAATTGCCATAGAAGCCACAGAAGACATAGCTAAACGAATTAAATCCCAATGAATACCGTGACCCCAACTACCACCTAAGAAACGAGTAACTCTTTCCTTTTCTTCATCAGAGCGGTTATTAAACCAACCCACAGTAGTATTATTATCGTGAGTACCGGTATAAACAACCCAATTAGAAGAATTGTAGTTGTAGGGTAAATAGGGATTCTCACGGCCCGAATCAAAAGCAAAATGCAGAATCTTCATGCCAGGAAATTCAAACTTATCCCTTAACTCTTCTACATCAGGAGTAATAGTACCTAAATCTTCAGCAATGATGGGCAGTTGGCCTAGCTTTTCATTGATAGTTTTGAACAAAGCTTCCCCTGGCGCTTGGATCCATTCACCATTCATAGCTGTAGTTTCACCTTTTGCTACTGCCCAATAGGCGCTTAAACCACGAAAGTGGTCAATCCTCATCCAATCTACCTTATTCAGCATCGATTGAATACGTTGTACCCACCACAGAAAATCTTCTTGTTCTAATCTATCCCACTTATAAACAGGATTACCCCATAGTTGACCAGTTTCACTAAAATAATCTGGGGGAACACCAGCCATCAGAGCAGCTTCGCCAGTTTCCGCATCTAGGCAGAAAATTTCAGGATGTGCCCAGACATCAGCACTGTCGTGGGATACATATATAGGAAGGTCGCCAAAAATTTGGATACCTTGCTCATTAGCATAAACTTTTAAATCATCCCACTGTTGAAAAAATTGAAATTGAATGAACTTATGGTACTCAATTTCATCAGCCAAACGTTGCTGCCATTCTTCTAGTGCTGCTGGTTGACGCCGAGCAATATCCTCATCCCAAGTATGCCAACTGGCTCCTTCGTGAGCCTCTCCGAGGGCCATATATAAAGCATAATCATCCAACCAAAAGGCTTTTGTGCTGCATAACTCTTGGAAAGCTTGTTGTTGTGCCTCCTGAGCATTATTCTTAAAGTTTTGATAAGCTTTTTTCAGCAGAGAACGCTTGAGTTCCCTAACTCTATCAAAGTCTACCTTATCCCTGGAAAACTCAGGTAAATTGGATAAGTCATGGTCACTCAGTAATCCCTGATCTCGGAGCTTATCTGGACTAATGAGCAAAGGATTTCCTGCCATGGCCGAATAGGCTAGATAGGGAGAATTGCCAAAACCTGTTGGCCCCAATGGCAGAACTTGCCAGATTTGTTGTCCAGTGTCTCTTAAAAAATTCACAAAATTGTATGCTTCATGGCCTAAGTCACCAATTCCAAAGCGACTGGGGAAAGAAGTTGGATGCAGTAAAATACCGCTAGCTCTTGAAAGTGGCATAGGTAAACCTAGAAAAGATTAATCACAAAAATTGCTGGTATTACACACCAGCCTGTAACTAATTTTACGACGGAGGGGGAATTTTTTCATAGTTAAAATTTTGTTCATTTTCTTATCTCCATAGAACCCATTCTTTGATTGTCAAACTGCTTGAATATGGTAGTTGCCCAACTTTTTTATGATAATTAGCGATCGCCTAACTTGGTTAACACTACATATAGTGTCCTTGGGGAACTCCTCTAAAACATTAATTTTTTTTAGTATAGTCATTTGTTATATAGCAATTCCCATACTGATAAAGTAGAAAATTCTTAGGTTTGAGGTGGTATAATTTCCTAAAATAATCTCCAATCCATTTAGCAATTCGCAGAGGTATATGATTCACTTCTTTCAACTCTAAGTATTGATTTTTGCTAATAATTGACTGGAGTTTTAGGTCTACTTTCTCATTTCTCAGGTGTAACTTTGTACCCATTAATAAACCTGCTAAAAGTAGAATTGCTGCCTTTTTTTCGGCTGTGTCTGCTGGAGTGTTTTCAGGAATATGAATCCACATTTGTCTAGAGAGAGACCGACCTGAAATGATAATGCCACCAATAAGTTTGCGTCCTTCCCAATATTTATCATAGGAAGTATTAGTTCTAAACACCAATAATAAACCCAATACAACCCCAGGAATTAAACTAGCTAAAATTGGTTGATGAATCCTGGTCAATCCACTTTCATAAATAGCGGTAACTATTAAAGAGAAAACCATTGAAATTACTACTCTTTGCCAAACTCTAGGTATTACAGAGCCTTTTAAAGTTATCACTAACTGTATCCATCTTTTGGTATAAAAATTCATAGTGACTTAACCAATAGTTAGCAGTATCTACTATCAAATTAGCATAAAAATTTACCCGGCCCTATATCTGGAAAAAAGCATAGCGGGCTTGGTTATCAAAGCCACCTAACTTATACAAAAAAGAGTGATAATTCAAAATTCAAAAAAAATTTTCAGCAAATAAACATATTAACTAATCTGTCGTGCGCTGCTTTTTGTCAACATATTTTATTGGACTACTTTACCAAAAAAATCTGGTCTAAAACCTCCCCTTGAATAGGGGAAATAAGAAAAATTTCCCTTTTAGTCAATCCTCTGCTTTTCCAGGACAGATAATTATTAATTGTTAATTATTAATTATTAATTAACAATTAATTTTGCTGAGACGAAAGTTGAGACTGTGGTATCTTCTCCGGAGCTGTAGTTGCTTCCACTCTTTGAGTTAACACCGCCGCAATGACCATAAAAATTCCACCAAAAACAACTGCTGAGAGGCGATCGCCATTCAATAAATTCCGCATTATCCAGCCAAAACCAAGAGAAACAGCAATCTGGGGTAATACAATAAAGAAATTAAAAATACCCATATATACACCACTTCGGTCAGGAGGTAAACAACCAATTAACATTGCATAAGGCATTGATAAAATACCAGCCCAGGCAATTCCTAAACCAATCATTGGTAGGAATAAAACATATTCATTCTGAATAAAAGCCAATGAAAATAAACCAGCAGCACCACAAAGCAAACAAAAAGAATAGGTAAATTGACGACTTGTGGTTTTAGCTATAGGAGCTAGGAAAAACGAGAATAAAAAACAAACTGCATTATATACAGCAATGCAAATTCCAGCCCATTCTACCCCCGCAGCATAAAGAACAGAATTTTGGTCTGTTGCGCCAAAAATATTGCGAGCCACTGCTGGTGGGAAATACAGAAAGACACAATACATACCCATCCATGTAAAAAATTGTACCCAAGCAAGCTGCCGCATTTTTTCGGGCATTTCTCCCAATGCACTGACAATTTCCCTAAAACCCGCCACAATGCCACTTTGTTCTTCCTGTTGCTGCCCAAAAGCCTCCATATTTTCAGGTGGATATTCTTTAGTAGTTAAAACTGTCCACAAAACTGTGCCTAAAAATACAGCCCCACCGATCTGAAACGAAATTTCTACTGTTAGGGGAATAGCTTTTCCGGTAGTGCTGACTTGAGGAACATGGAAAAAGTTACTGAGCAACCAAGGTAAAACCGATGCCATAACTGCACCCAAACCAATAAACAGACTTTGCATAGCAAACCCCTGGGTTCGCTGTTTTTCGGGCAAAATATCTCCAACAAAAGCTCGAAACGGTTCCATACTGATATTGACGGAGGTGTCCAAAATCCAGAGGAGACCCGCAGCCATCCATAACATGGACGAGGTAGGCATAAATATTAGGGCTATAGAACTAAAAATTGCTCCGACGAGAAAGTAGGGTCTGCGTCTGCCTAATGCTCCCCAGGTATTATCACTCATATGTCCAATGATTGGTTGGACAAATAGGCCCGTTAGGGGGGCAGCCAGCCATAAAATTGGTATTTGATCAGCTTCTGCACCAAGATGCTCAAAAATAGCACTCATATTTGCCATTTGTAAGCCCCAGCCAAATTGAATGCCGAAGCATCCGATACTCATGTTTAAAAGTCCGAGAAAGTTAAGACGTTGTTTCTCCATTTTTGATTCAGTCAAATTTACAACAACTAAAACAGGTGTTTGATATTGTTAAGCAGCACTTGTATTTTTATGTAGCAATTTATTCTTATGATTGCAATTCAGTTAAAATTTTCACAGCAGATTTTTGAGTGATATTTTTACTCACCTTTATTCACTCTACAACTTAACATATTTATTGAATTTACTGTTTGTACGGTAATTTCTGTCTACAAAAAAATACTATCTCTGACTCTTGACAATTTCAGTTATTTACCTATTACTGAATTAACTATTTATTGAGGTTCTAAACAAGTAGACATATTATTTTGTGAATTAATTACGTTTTTTACCTGATAAATATACTTTTTAATTAACTTTTTTGCTTCTGTTTTAGTCAAGTCAGACATCGAAGATAACCAGCCATCAATATCAATGTGCATTAACTGTTTACTCGCATCATTATAAACAGCAAAATCGAGCAGACGGCGCATATTTGCTGAACCTACTGTCTCGCTAACTTCTTTGATCATTGAATAAGTTAAGCCGTAAAAAGGTTCGTTACCTTGTTGATAATATGTTTCCCACCTACTCCAATCTAAGTTTTGACTATTCAACATTTTTTCAGCAAAAATACTAGCTAAACCTTCTACATAACAGTCAAGTAATTGTGCATTCAATAGATGAGCTATTTCATGGGCAAGTTGACCATGGAAAGCATATTCAGAAGGTTTACGACTTAGATAAATAGTAAATTCTCCTTGAGCCACATTATCTAGTGAAGTTAAAGCTCTTGTATTGAAACGTAAATTAACTTTTTTTACAGGTATTTTAGGTTGACCGTAGAGTTTTTGACTATAGTTAAATCCTGACTCTACAAAATCATAAATACTCGGATTATTTAGGTTAGGATCTAAAGCTTGTATTTGAGGAGAGGAATTTAATTGAGCGAAAACTTTTTCTACATTGAGATGAGAAATGTAGAGAAAAGTTAGTAGGGAAATAGCTACTGTTAATAATGTTTTACGTCGAAAAAAAATGAGCATAATTCGGAAAAACTAAAAGATAAATATGTTTTATTTTTGTTTATAAAATAAATAGATTAAGTCTTGAGAAAGAAAATTTTTATAGCCTTAAGTTAAAAACGAGTTAGATAATCCCATGTTGAATCTTTTCTTTGTTATACCAATTTAAACTAGGAAACATTTATCAATTTGGTATCAGTCTAATTTTTGATGATTGATTATATCGCTCCATCATAACATTTAGATTGTGTCTCTTTAAATGCTTACCATAAAAAATATCCAAGAATACGATAAAATAAAACCTCACCCTTAAGGGCGAGGTATAGATCGGAATTTAGAAGATATCTGTAAAAAAAATGGCAGAAATCAGAACTAATACCGAATATTAGGTGGGTGAGGGGAGATGATAAAAGATGGGATTATAAATCTGGAGTTATTTGCACATTTTCATGTTGCGTAAAGTTTTCCTCCAGGACATGAAAAGCATTTTTACAGCATGGCAAATAGACAGGTTTGCACCACCAAAATACACCCTAAATCAAAAATCAAGTTTTTATTTATAGATATGCTCTCAAAAAACTAATGAAAAGTAGGACTATGCCTAATTAAACTCATAAACTCTTGACGAGTTTTGACATCATCAGCAAAAATACCACGCATCGCACTAGTAGTTGTCCACGAACCAGGTTTCTGTACCCCACGCATTACCATACACATATGAGTTGCCTCAATAACTACAGCAACCCCTAAAGGTTTAAGCAACCCTTGAAGTGCATCAGCTATTTGGGCGGTCAAACGTTCTTGTACCTGTAAACGTCGTCCATACATTTCACAAATACGAGCAATTTTTGACAATCCTATTACTTTACCATTAGGAATATATGCTACATGAGCCCTACCAAGAATTGGCAAAATATGATGTTCGCAGGAGCTAAAAATATCGATATCTCTGACTAGAACCATTTCTGAAACATCTTCACTAAAAACCGCTCCATTCAGCAATTCATCTAATGATTGATGATAACCTGAAGTGAGAAATTTTAGTGATTTTACAACTCGTTTTGGAGTGTCTAATAATCCTTCTCTGTCTGGGTTTTCTCCTAATCCTATTAATAAAGTTCTTACTGCTTGAATCATATCAGCTTCGGTAACAGCAGGCTGAGATGTTGTTTTCAAGTCATTAGCAGAAACAAAATCCGGAATTTTTGATAAAGTCATGCTTCAATGGTTTTATTTGTGGGATTAGTTATTGAGGATAATTTTCTGTATTTATCCTACAAAAATCATTTTAATTTTATTATATAGTCAGGCAGTTTGTCAAACTTTGTTGAATAATTAATGGATTCAAATTTCGCCCAATTAATACTAACTGATTTTCGGGAGTATTTGACCATTCATCTACTTGCATATCATAGCGTTTACCGCTCAATTGAAATATATGTTTTAATTCACTTTCTTTGAACCATAAAATTCCCTTTGCTCGATATATATTATCCGGCAATTCATCTAAAAAATTCTCTTGAAATTTGACTACAGAAAAAGGTCTCTTACTTTGAAAGGAAATTGAGCTGAAGCCGTCATTAATTAAATGATTTTCTGACTTTTTTGTTGTTTTATAGCTATTACTATCATCTTTTAAAAACTGAGGCTGAAGTTGGCATAGCTCCACATCTAAAATTAAGTGCAATGGTACTTTACCATACTCACTTCTTAAAACCCTAGCTCCAGTTTTTACAGTTTTTAGATAAGACTCTAAATAATCAACTTGATCTGGGGGAACTAAGTCTGTCTTATTCAGTAAAAGAATATCTCCATAAGTAATCTGCTTCAATGCAGCTTCACTATCAAAATGTTCTGGAGTAAAAGTTTCACAATCTACTAAAGTCAGTACAGCATCTAAGTAAGTCAAATCTCTAAGTTCTGTACCTAAAAAAGTCAAAATAATTGGTAGAGGGTCTGCTACTCCAGTGGTTTCTATAATTAAATAATCAATTTTTTCATCTCGTTCTAGGACTTGGTAAACTGCATCTACTAATCCGTCATTAATAGTACAACAAATACAGCCATTACTTAACTCTACCATATTATCTCTAGTATCTACTAATAGCTGGCTATCTATATTAATGTCACCAAATTCATTAACTAATACTGCCACTTTTAAGTTTTGCTTGTTCTGCAAAATTTGATTTAGTAAAGTCGTTTTTCCACTACCTAGAAATCCAGTTAAGATTGTTACTGGCATTCCTCTTTTCGGTATATCTAATTTTAGATAATTATCCATTTTTGTTATTTATAAGATTTTGACTCTAATACTTTTGGAAATTTCAACCTTTTTTTCCTGATGTATAGCATTTCTGAAGCTGATGAGGAACAGTTGTTTTTCTGATTTTATCCTCCCTATTCTCCCTTCTTCTCTACTCCCTACTCCCTACTCCCGCGAAACAAAGGAATTTTGTACCTCACCAATATGGGAAATGCTATATTACTATCAAGTCACTTTAATTGATAGTATAGCAGTCGAAGAAAAAGTTAAGACAGAGCAAAAGCCTAAAACTCAGATAACATAAGATTTTTCCTTCTTCCTTCTTACTTCTTCCTTCTTCCTTCTGCTATAATACCATTCTCATAACGGTGGGATTTGAAAAAACAAAACCGGGTTTGGAGACCAAACCCCTGCGGAAAAACCTAGACCTCAATTAATAATTACAGTTATTTAATTTAACTCGACCTTACCCAAATTAAGAAGGAAAAAATCCCTGTTTTCTCAACTGTAAAACCTCTCAGCTAAGAAAAAATTTATTTTGATTTTCTGACTAAATAAATATCCTCTCAGCTAAACATTCATTTAATCCATCCCGAATTTGATTATTATCTAAATGACGACCAATAAACACTAACTTATTTTTACTAGGCTTTAAACAAGTTTCATCTGCTTCTAATGTATAACGATTGCCACTCAGTTGAAAGATATGTCGAAACTCAATATCATGTAGACAAAGAATACCTTTTGCCCGGAATAAATTACCCGAAATCTGTTCGATAAACTCTTCAAATTTAAAAACATCTATGGGGCGATCGCTCTCAAAAGATACAGCAACAAATCCATCATTTTCTAAATGTCCAGACTGATATTTTTGAGACTGAATATATTCAGCCACAGGTGTCAATCCTACATCTAAAATTAAGGGTAATGGCACTTGACCATACTCAGTATGTAATATCTTTGCTCCCTCTTTTATCAATTTAATATTTGACTCTACTTCCCCTAGTCTTTCCCCAGAAACTAAGTCAGTTTTATTCAGCAAAATAACATCGGCAAAAGCAATCTGTTTTAAAGCAGCTTCACTGTCAAAATGATTGGGAGAAAAAGTTTCAGCATCCACCACAGTCAGAATCGAATCTATCCTAGTCAATTTTCTTAACTCTGTTGCTAAAAATGTCAAAAGAATTGGAAAAGGGTCGGCTATTCCCGTAGTTTCTATTACTAAATAATCAATCTTTTTATCTATAGCTAATACTCGATAAACCGCTTCTACCAAACCATGATTTAGACTACAGCAAATACAACCATTATTGAGCTGCACCAGATCCTCTTCAATAGATATAAGAAGTTGACTGTCTATATCAATATCTCCAAATTCATTGACTAAGACAGCCACTCTTAAATCTTGTTTATTTTTGAGAATGTGATTGAGTAATGTTGTTTTGCCACTACCAAGAAAACCAGTAATAATACTAACAGGTATTCCCTCTTGAGGGAAGTCAGTTATTTCTTGTTTTGTCATTGGAATTTCTCCCTATTTCAAAATGTAAGCATTTCCTTTCGGTGCAGAATACTGCGCAAACGGAATGCTGCGCAAACAGCCGTCAGCTATCAGTTATTAGACATCTCCAAAAATAAAAAGTCAAATCAATTTGATAAATGTTTGCTACAAATAGCTAGGGAACTTTTTAGGAGTCACCGAATCAGGAGTGAGGAGTCGTATGGGAATAGCTTTGATACTACTTTTTAGGTTTTCAATTATCTTTCATCTTTTTGCTCAAAGAGACATCTCCTGTAAAGTATTTTTATTACCCTTACTATTCGTAACATTCTTTTTTCACGCTTGGTATAAAATCAATTGTTATACATAAATTATTAATTACTCTTTTCTGTTCCCAGTTAAGTGTTCCCAGTTCCCTTTTTTGGTGGAGATATCTACTGTTTTTGGTGTGTGTTCAAAGATGTATTAATTGAGCCATAATTAAATTATACTACAAAAGTTATTAAACTCTATATTCATTTAAACTTCTTCCTGAAAAGCAGGACTTATTGCTCATAGCTGACAGCTAATATAGCAATCCTAAATAGGTTGTGAAAAATCAAAAAATAGATAAAAAAATTGAAACTCCCACCTGTTGCCTGTTGACTGTTGCCTAAAAGCGGTAAGATTTTCATACACAAATAAAATAGGATTGCTATAGCTAAATGCTTACTTCAAAATTAACGCAACTTCCTTAGCAAAATAAGTCAAAATTAAATCCGCACCCGCTCGTTTCATACTGGTTAAAGTTTCCAACATCACCTTTTTTTCATCTATCCAACCCTTCTCACCAGCAGCCTTAATCATGGCATATTCGCCACTAACGTTATAAGCAGCTACAGGTAGATTTGTTGTCTTTTTCACCTCACAAATAATATCTAAATAAGCGAGCGCCGGCTTAACCATCACCATATCTGCACCTTCGGCAATATCCAAAGCTACCTCTTTGATGGCTTCCCTAGCATTAGCAGGATTCATTTGATAAGTCTTTTTGTCCCCAAATTTTGGTGCGGAATCCAAAGCATCCCGGAATGGTCCATAATAAGCTGAGGCATATTTGGCAGAGTAAGCAAGTATTCCCACATCGAAATATTCAGCAGCATCAAGAGCTTGGCGAATCGCTCCAATACGCCCATCCATCATATCTGAGGGTGCGACAATATCAGCACCTGCTTCGGCGTGGGATAGTGCTTGTTTGACCAAAACTTCTACAGTGGCATCATTGAGAATGACTCCATTTTCCCCCACAATACCGTCGTGACCTTCGCTGGAATAGGGGTCGAGGGCAACATCAGTAATGACGACAATATCTGGTATTGTTTGTTTAATCGCCCTTATAGTTCTTTGTATTAATCCTTCTGGGTTGTAGCTTTCGGTGCCAAGGTTGTCTTTTTTAGCTTCCGGAACCAGGGGGAATAAATCGATCGCATTAATTCCTAAATTATAAGCATCCTCTATTTCTTTGAGTAATAAATCTAGAGTATAACGATAACTTCCTGGCATCGAAACAACCTCGACTTTTTGCCCTTCTCCCTCCATCACAAACAATGGATAAATTAAATCATTGACCGTCAACTGGGTTTCCTCAACCATACGTCGCAAAGCAGGAGTGCGACGGAGACGACGGGGGCGCTGTACGCCGGGAAATTCTCTGGAGAAATTTGCTTCTGTCATGGGTAGACTACTTATCCTAATAATTTTGATAATCTTTAATAATAATCAAAAATTGACATCTAGTCAATAGAGATTAGGGAGAATCTACCCCCTACCATTCATACTTTTTCAGCAAACCCACACGCACTGTTATTTTTACCCTATTTGGTCTCTTTTTGTAACAAAGCCAGTTGTAATTAATAATAATTCTATTCTTAGCCAAGCACAGAACAGATATGCGGTTTAAATGCTTAACAGCTTATCAATGTTTCTTGGGTGAAAACCAAACGAAAAACTATAAATAATTATGTTAGAAATTAGATTAGCTCAGACTCCTGAAGAAAGAGAAGAAGTTTTCAAATTGCGCTATCAAGTCTATGTAGAAGAACTAGGGTTTTGGGAAAGTTTTACAAACTATGAACCTAACCACAAACAAAAGAAAGTAGAAGATTCATTAGACTTATCTGCTAATTTATTTGTTGCTTTTAACAATGACGAGTTAGTTGGTAGTGTTCGATGCAACTATACTAAAAATTTAGATTCAGACTTAGACTATTATTCAAAGCTTTATAAAATCAGTGAAACAGTAGGAGATGCACATCCCTTATATACATCAATTAGTGGAAGATTTATAGTTAAAGGTTATCTTAGAGGAAACCTCATAGGTTTGAGAATAGTGCAAGCATGCTATAAACAAGTTTTATTAGACGGAATTAAATTTGATTTTATAGATGCTTTACCATGCTTAGTTCCTTTTTTTGAAAAACTAGGTTATCAAACTATTGGTAAAATTAATTATTCAACTTATGAAATTAGGATACTGATGGTATTAGACATACTGAATATTGAACATTTAGAGAAAGTAAAATCACCTTTCCAGCTTGTTTACAGGAACTGGTTAAAATCTAAGAATGCTTAACAGCTTACAACTCTAATTATGTTTTTAATTCAAGGTAGTTTTTTATAGTTGAGAATATATTACTTGTAGGGGTTTGGTTTCCAAACCCTTACTTAATTTTTAGACAAGTTTAGTATTTTTATATTAAAAAAGTGTTTGGGGAAGAGTAGAGCGATCGCTTATCTGATAAGATAGCTAATAAGGCTAATATTTAGATTTTTTAGTCTGATATTCTAGATTAGTAAAGCATCAAAGTCACTATATCCCCTAAGTAAAAATGTTAACTATTGGAACACAAAAAAGCGATCGAATTAGCACAATTACTAATACAACTTGGGCTGAATATATTAGTTTAGATTTGCCCAGTAAACGAGTTTCATTTCGCAATGGAGTTATTACTATCGTGTCTCCAGGACGTAACCATGAATTAATTGGTGATTATATCAGGTTGATTATTTTGGCGTATTGTCGTAATCTTAATATTCCTGTTTTCACCTTCAATCAAACCACTCTTAAAGAAGAAGGAAAAGAAGGGAAAGAACCCGATGTAGCTTACTGTTTTGAAATAGACAAAGACAAGCCAGATTTGGCATTAGAAATAAATCTAACATCAGGGAGTATCGACGATTTAACTAAATATCAATACTTAAAGATTCCTGAAGTTTGGGTATGGGAAAACAATAAAGTTAAATTCTTTGTTACCAGTGATTCAGAATATTTAGAATCAACAATAAGCAATTATCTACCTAACTTAAACAGCGATCGCGTGACAACAATTGTCAATAGTTGTTTTGGTAAAAGTGTTTTAGAAGTAGAAAAATATTTCCCTATTTAGCTTAATTAAAAAATCACAAAAATGAATCAAAACGAATCTTTACTACCCTTAAAAATCGCCGTCCTAACAGTTTCTGATACAAGAACCGAAGCTGATGATAAATCTGGCAAAATATTAGTGGATAATTTAACCACAACAGGTCATTTATTAGCAGAAAAAACTATTGTTCCCGATAACATTTACCAAATTCGTGCTGTAGTATCTAGATGGGTTGCAGATGAATCTGTCCAAGTAATTTTGACTACTGGTGGTACCGGAGTTACAGGACGAGATGGTACACCAGAAGCCATTAAACCACTCTTAGACAAAGAAATTGAAGGGTTTGGTGAGATATTTCGGATGATTTCCTATCAAGAAATTAAAACCTCTACCATTCAGTCCCGCTGTTTGGCAGGCGTAGCTAATGGTACTTATATCTTTTGTTTACCAGGTTCTAGTGGTGCTTGTCAAACAGGATGGAGCATTATCAAAGAGCAACTAGATTCTCGTAATCGTCCTTGTAATTTGGCTCAATTAATACCGAGATTAACTGAAACTTAGAAATGATAATGATTAGGCGATCGCTTTGTTACTACTAATTGGCCTGCAGAGAGCGATCACTGGAAAAATTTTAATATGAAAATTGTGGCATTGTCTAATAGGCTGTAATTTGCTAGTGTACTTAAAGTCTCAATATATATTAACCCAATCAGCTAAATTAACAGATATCTAAGGTAAAGTCCAATGGAGGGATTAATGGTTACATTAGAAGATGCCAGAAGAGTAATTAGTGCCGCCGAAAAAAAAGCACTCGAAATTGGTCAACCAATGAATATAGCAGTAGTGGATGGGGGAGGAAATCTGGT
>JASJEE010000242.1 GCA_030064835.1 Microcoleaceae cyanobacterium MO_207.B10
TGGCAAATTCCGCACTATTAATTTCTACATTATTAATAAAGTTCCGACCAGGTTGTAACAAGATATCAATGATATTGTTGGGATAATTATTTGTAGTAGCTTGCATTTTTTAGCCTCCAATTTTTGGAAAATTAATTGCAATGATAATCGTCGCTCAAAATAGATAAAGCTGATTTAAACTTTCGGGTATTAAACTTTTTCAATTTCTAACTCTTCGCTACTGCTTGCTGAATGTATTGTGTAATTAATTAGGGCTTGCTGAATAAATCTAAAACCATTGATAGACAAAGGAGAAAGCTTTTTTTTTCTGGAAAAAGTGTGCTTGTTTCAGCCGAAAACGCTCAAAAAGTTAGCATAAAAGGTAGACAAGAACAAAAAAATTGAGGGACAATTCTTTCTCCTACCTCCTCTAAATTCCTTACTTCTCCTGACTCCTGATTCCTACCTCTACCAGAAGACTTTTTCAGCAAACCCTAATTATGATAGATAAATATTGCACTCAACAGCATCATAATTTTCCCTACAGTAATCATTAAACATAGAAGTTATTTGCTGTTTATGATAATTGACTGCACTACCCATAAACTCTTCCAATATTTGCTAGGCAATTAAAGATTTCGCATTCTCAATATCTTCTAAATTAGTAACCGAATCAGCCAGGGGAAATATTGCCATAACTTGCTTTTCTGAACTTCTAGTAGACATCTATTTAACTGTTCTTTAATTTTGCTTTACTTCATATTTTTAATATACAGATAATTAAATCAGATAGCAAGATTATTTTAATATAAAAAATATTTATCAATTATAGGCAGAGCTTATCAGCCTAGTGCAGAATGGTAGAAATAACTAAGCAGTTACAAAATTCTCAAAGCCTTACCAATCAATAATGCTTGAATTTTGAATTTTGATTTCCGCGTAGCGACACTAGCTCAAAAGCTTTCAGGGTATAGTTTTTTGAACTATAGCTAAGAAATAATTGATTAGGACATAGACTGATGATGAATCCTAGACAGCAGAAATGTTTTTCCAACTGTTCCCTGTCCCCTGTTCCCTGTTCCCTATTCCCTGCTATATAATCTGAGGATATTTAGCTAAAGTTTTCGCCAATTGCAGCTAAAGAGTCTATCAGTGAGGAGAAAAAATTTATAGATATGAACATCTTAGGAATCTCAGCTTATTACCACGACAGTGCCGCCGCCCTCGTATGTGATGGAAAAATTATCGCTGCTGCTCAAGAAGAAAGATTTTCTCGTAAAAAACACGATGCCAGATTTCCGAAAAATGCTATTTCCTATTGTCTGAAGGAAGCGAATATAGAATTACTTGACTTAGACCAAATAGTTTTCTATGACAAACCTTTAATTAAATTCGAGCGACTTCTGGAAACTTACCTTAGTTATGCTCCTAAAGGTTTTCGCTCTTTTCTGATGGCAATGCCAATTTGGTTGAAAGAAAAATTATATCTGAAAACCGTTTTAAGAAAAGAATTCTCTACATTAGGTAATTGTAAAGCATCCCATCTTCCCCAACTGATGTTTACCGAACATCATCAAGCTCATGCAGCTTCGGCATTTTTTCCCAGTCCGTTCGATCGCGCTGCGGTAATGTGTCTGGATGGAGTTGGTGAGTGGGCGACTACTTCAATTTGGTTGGGAGAAGGAAATAAACTGACTCCTCAGTGGGAAATAGATTTTCCTCACTCTTTGGGTTTGCTGTACTCAGCTTTTACTTATTACACAGGTTTCAAGGTTAACTCTGGGGAATATAAACTTATGGGTTTAGCTCCCTACGGAGAACCTAATTATGTAGACTTGATTTTAAATAATCTGATAGATTTAAAAGCTGATGGTACTTTCCGGTTGAATATGGAATATTTCAATTATACGACCGGGTTGACTATGACTAATGAGAAATTTGACAAATTATTTGGCGGGTCTCCTCGGAAAGCTGAAACGAAAATTAGTCAACGGGAAATGGATATTGCTGCTTCCATTCAGAGAGTGACTGAGGAAGTAGTATTGCGTTTGAGTCGAACCGTGCAAAAAGAATTGAATGCTGACTACCTTTGTTTAGCGGGGGGAGTCGCTCTTAATTGTGTAGCGAATGGTAAGATTTTACGGGAAGGTATTTTTAAAGATATTTGGATTCAACCTGCTGCGGGAGATGCTGGTGGTGCGTTGGGTGCTGCTTTGGCTATTTGGTATGAATACCATAATCAACCACGGGTAATAGAAAAGGTGGTTGAGAATATTCCAGAAAAGGAATTAATTTCTGTGGAGTCTGGAAATACTGCTGTTTCTGTGGCCAAACCTCCTGTTTTTCGCGCTCCGAATGACATGATGCAAGGTGCTTATCTCGGACCGAAGTTTGCAGATGACGAAATTCGGGAATATCTGGATGCTATTCAGGCAAAATATGAATATTTGCCTGATACAGAATTAATGCCACGGTTAGCAGAAATTTTAAATAATGGTAATGTGGTGGGATGGTTTCAAGGTCGGATGGAATTCGGACCCCGCGCTTTGGGAGGGCGGTCTATTATTGGCGACCCCCGGAATCAAAAAATGCAGTCGGTGATGAATTTGAAGATTAAGTATCGGGAGTCTTTTCGACCTTTTGCTCCTTCAGTTTTGGCAGAACGAGTTTCCGATTATTTTGACATTGAACATTCTAGCCCTTATATGTTGTTGGTAGCTCCCGTGCAGGAGAATTTGTTAATTCCGATGACAGAAGAGCAAAAGCAGTTGTTTGGAATTGAAAAGTTGAATGTGCCGCGATCGGAAATTCCGGCAATTACTCATGTGGATTATTCGGCAAGAATTCAAACTATTCATCAAGAGACTAATCCTCGGTATTATGATTTGATTCGGCATTTTGAGAAGTTGACAGGATGTGGGGTAATTGTGAATACTTCTTTTAATGTGCGGGGTGAGCCAATTGTTTGTACGCCCGAAGATGCTTATCGGTGTTTTATGCGGACAGAGATGGATTATTTGGTGGTGGAAAATTTCTTGATGGCGAAGACTGAGCAAATTCCTTGGGAAAAGGATGAGTCTTGGAAACAGGAGTTTGAGTTGGATTAGAATTCAGTTATCAGTTATCAGTCAAAATTCAAAGGTTAAAATTAGAGGACTTACATACCTAAATAAATAAGAAACCGGGTTTATTATCGTGATTATTGTTTTCAAAACATTTTGTTGATAAACCCGGTTTCTGCATAATATCAAATCTGGATAATTAGTTATTGTAGTTATGATGTATCAAGAAAGTGGTTGATTTAATTTCAAAATCTTATACAGTAATGTTTTCACTTTATTTTCAACCTATTTTTTCCTCAAGTGCTGATAGGTAGGGTAATTACTACTGGTAAAGCAACGGGGATAGATGGAAAAATCAAAATAAGTACGCCAGGTAAAAATTATGTTTTACCCAGAAGCAGAAGACGAAAAGAAAGAATATTTGCTAGTAACTTTAGTAACGTTTATTATTGTCGTACTTTTACAATTAGCTAGACTATGAGAGTTTAGCTGAAAATAATGAAATTATAGAGGGAAAAGCTATGCTACCAATAGGTTTTGAAACAGGTGATTTACCAGGTGAGTTTCGCATAAAAGAAAATCAATTAGGTTATTACCCCAAAATGACACCTGAAGAAGCAAAAGAGGAAGAAAAAAAAGCAGAACTGGCTCTACTACTTTTTGTAATGGGGCTGACGGTAAATTGGGCATTTATGGGGGGAAGTATTGGGTGGAAATTCCTAGCTTTTCTCCTCAAACAAAGCGCAACTACAATCTATCAACCTTCTCCAAACAGCTCTGCGTAAGTCCGAAAATCTAAGATTTTCGGCATTTCGAGGGGTAGAAAATCAAGGGACGATTCTTCTGACTACTTCTTCTATAATTCCCATTCCTCCTGAGTTCACCGATTGCAGGATTGCTGGATTCTACCCCTACCACTCATACTTTTGAGCGCAAACCCTAACTAATAAATAATAAGGAGGCATATTGATGACAGACGGTAACTTGATCCGCATTGCATTAGCAGGAAGAGTAAATTCTGGGAAAACAACAATGATAAGAACTCTGATGCGTCGTGTCGTTGGCGTTGTTGCTGATAGACCAAATGTAACCAAAGAGGTAGAAAAAGTGCGTTCTGATGGTAATGATCCACACAGAAATTCATACCAAGGAATTCAAGCAATATTCTATGATTGTCCCGGATTTCAGATGGCCTCTTTGTCAAGGCACTTCATTAATAAATTGCCAGAACTTCTCAAACTAGACCCGAAAGCAAAGTACGATGCGGTTGCAATCGAAGCAATCAAAGAAGTAGATGTAGTTATCTACGTTGCTAACTTAGAAGATGTACCAAATGATGCTTATGTTAATGAGATAGAGCTGATTAAAACATTAGAAAAGCCATGTGTAGTTCTTCTTAATAAGTTCCGTCAACGAGCCAAAGAAGTATCCAAAAGTAATACTCTGGAGCGTGCAAACCAGTGGAAGGAAAAGATAAATCAAATCAGCAGCTTTCCGGTACTCAAGTTTGACGCACATTGGAAAGCTCCTTTGGGCACTGAAGAACTATACAAAATTATCAAGGAGTTACTTCCTTATGAACGACGTATTTTATTTGAGGAAGGACTAAACAATTTTTATAACAGTCAAGAGGATATCAGAAGAAAGATTTCTTTAACCATAGTTGAGCTTATCAGCACTTCAAGACAGAGAGTTTCTGTTGATGAGATGAAGGATGATATTGGCCCCGGTGATGGAGAATCAGCTTTAAAGAAAAAACTAGAAAATATGGTTAGAGAAGCACTAGAAAAATATTTTAAAACAATCTCTGAAATCTATAAGTTGAATGCAATACAAAATACAAATGATGATATCGTATATAGTCAGCACGTTGAAAGTCGTTTTTGGGCTGTCGTCACATCCTCTTCTACTATTGCAGGAGTAGGGACAGCATTTGGCAGTGCTACTGGTGCAGCTATTGGAGCTGTGGTTGGCTTTTTTGGCCTTGCGGGGGTTGGTGCTGGGCCGGCAGCCATGCTTGGAGCACAGATTGGAGCTACTATTGCAGGTATTTCTGGTTTAGGTTTAGGAGCTCTTAGTGGTCAAAAAACTCATTATGAAGGTCAAGTCTCTCAAGAGTTTCTACAATCAACCTTTGATAAAGGAGTAGGTTTGGCTTACGCAATGTCATGTCATGGTTTCGGGCTTGGCACAACTCTTAGAGACGAAGATATTATTTCTATGGTGGAAAAAGCCCATAAGTTACGGGAGAAAAACTACAAAGATATAAGCTTAATCTTTTCAAGCGATCGAGAAATTGATTTGCTAGCTCAAACAATTCTTAAAGAAATGGAGGAAAAAGAGGTTTAAAGTTAAATATTATGTAGGAATACAGCATTAGCACAGGCTTTGAGTCTTTTGGATGAATTTACATCTATGTATAACCCACCCTACCCAGGTGAAGTGCTGAAACAACTTTGTGGTGATGAAAAAGGAAGATTGTAGTAGGTAAGCGATCGCTCTTCCTTCCCAAAAACCTTTTAGACTATACTTAAATTTATCCAAATTAGTTTAGAGCAATGAAAATCAAAGCAATTATTTGGCAAGAGGATGGAGTGTGGTGTGGTTCAGTTCCTGCCTTACCTGGATGTCATACTTGGGGTGAAAGCTATGAACATCTTCTAGAAATGCTGGAAGAAGCAATTCAAGGATGGATTGAAGTTGCCACCGAAAGAGAAGACTTTGAACCAGGTAAGCAGCTAGTTGAATTATCCCTATGAAATCTATTTCTGGCAAAGCTTTCTGTAAAATTGTTGAAAAACAAGATTGGGTTCTTAAGCGAATCAGTGGTAGTCATCATATCTATATCAAAGAAGGTCTTCAAGCTATTCTTTCGATTCCTGTTCATGGCAACCGAGACTTACCAATTGGTACTTTAACCAGGCTGATGAAGGATGCTAATCTCACCGAAGACGACTTGAAAAAATGAAATTGTTTACAGTTTTCTTCAAACTCTCTTTTGCTATCCAATCTGACAATTCAGTGCAGCAGACAGTAGTTTTACAGATTGACAATTGTGTGGTAAGCAAAAAGGAAAATTATAGTAGGTAAGCGATCGCTCTACCCCTTCCCAAACACCTTTCAGACTATACTGAATTTATTTAAAACTATTATTCTTAGGTAAGGTAACTTTCTCACTCGTTAACTTTTTATGATATTCTTACTATTGTCCAACAGTTGAGGAAAAAATCATGGGTACTAGAGAAGCATCTTTTTTATTAGGTATTTCCCGTCAACGTTTATTAGTTTTACTGGCTCAAGGAAGAGTTAAAGGAGCCAAAAAAAATGGTAGATTCTGGGAAATACCAGTATCTTCGAGTGGAATGCCTGTAATAATTCCAGCTCGGCGCGGTCCGAAAGGTTTCTGGCACAAGCAAAAACCTACCAAACCAAAAATGATTCATGTTAATCAAAGCAAAATCAAAGGCAATATCGGTAAACCTCCAGAAAAACTCGAACCAGTCGTTTCTGTTAAGGACGGCAAGCGCAACGATTATGGTTATGACTTATATATTCCAGGTCCTTGCCAAATTGTCTATCGACCTTACGCACCAGCAAAATGTGGCGCTCATCTGTGGATTAATACTTATCATTCTGTGCAATTCATAGATACTCAATTTAATCGAGCTACTGCCAGACAAACTAGCAAACAAATCTACATATAGTTTATTTCCATCTTAGGGTGGAAAAAAGTGCGCCTGTTTGAGTTGAGAACGCTCAAAAAGCTTACAGGGTGACAAGTTTTTCACGCTTTTGGTAGATTTGCCAAAAGTTTTCTCAACCAGCAAACCCAGTACAATATCTGGCAACCAGAAATGACCATCAGTGATATTGAGGTCAAGGGTTTGTCAGGGATTTAACTTGCCTTTATCCAGTCTAACGATTCTGTGCAGCAGACAGACGAGCGATCGCTTAAACAATATCTTTCATTCCACTAAGGCGATATAGCTGCCGCACTTGCTCCGCCAACGCTGCAAAAACTACTATCTCTCAAAATCAGTTATTACCTTAAGCTTTACTTATAACTTTTACTCTTTTCCTTTGAAAATTTTTAACTTTGTCATCAACCTCTGACAAAAAAACCGAAAATTTCTCCGATCTAGCTAAGGAAGTTTCAATATTTTTAGCTCTTATGCTCGGTTGTGTGATACCATACGTAAAAAAATCCAAGGGTGAGTTTTACTTAAGATAATTTTGAGGCTGCAAATACCTATTATTTCCTTGTTTTCAGAGGTAAATACTCTGAAGTTGCTCTACCATAACAGACAAATTTTTCTCTCCTCATTTTTCGGCAGGTTGATAGATTGAAAATTTTGTGGTAAGCGAAATGAAAACCAAGAAAAATATGGCAAATTAGTATTTGTAGATTTAGATGGGGTGTCAAATCTGCTTGTAAAAAGATACTTTTTCCAAATCCTTACCAACCCTTCTGCCTTCTGCCTCCTGCCTTCTGCCTTACCCTCCAACAAAGCTCCCATCTGAACCGGATTGAGTATGACTATCCTTATATCTAAATATCTGTTGACTTTTGATAACTTTTTTGGTAACACTTAAAAGTTAATCAAATATTTATGACTGATAAATAATGAGCGATCGCGAGATACCAAAAATTGATAAAAAGGGTCTCAGGGAATTCGGACTAATAGTGGGTGGAGTTTTCGGTGTTTTATTTGGTATATTACTGCCATTACTCCACAGACATTGGCCGCCCCCGGCATGGCCTTGGGTGATTGCTATTCCTCTTTTAGTATTGGGAATAGTTTCTCCTAAAACTTTGGCACCTGTTTATAAGTTTTGGATGCGGGTGGGCATTTTTCTGAGTAAGATTATGACACCCCTATGGATGGGTCTAGTATTTTATCTTGTAGTCATGCCAATGGGTTTAATTATGCGGATGTTTAAAAAAGACCCTATGGAGCGACAATTTAATACTGAAACTGCGACTTATCGGGTAACAAGTCAATTAAAAACTAGAGAAAGTATGGAGCGACCGTATTAAATGTTTGAAGGAATATTGGACTTTCTCAAAGACATTTGGGGTTTTATGAGAGAGCGGAAAAAGTATTGGTTATTGCCGTTGATTATTACTTTGGTCTTATTGGGAGCTTTGATTATTGCTAGTCAATCTTCTGTGATTGCTCCGTTTATTTATACCTTGTTTTAAATAAGGCTCGGCGGTCAGCACTTCCTGACGGAATGCTCTGCAAACAGCTATTAGCGATTGGTTTTTAAAAGATTTCAAAGGGTATTTAAAAACTCCTGTTAAACCATATAGTTTGTAGGGGTGATTGGCGAATCACCCCTACAGAAGTTAGAAGTAATCTCTGACTGGATTTAAGGATTTAGGTATGTCATTCGCTTTACTTCGACTAGCGTAACCTAAATTTTGAAAAAGTGCTGGATAAATTATAAGAAAGCTGATCGCTGATAGCTAATTAATGCTATTAGCTATAACTTATTTGATGTGGAAAATGGTTAAGTTAAAAAGTTGGGCAATTAATCTAGGGATGGTAGTTACTAGCTTAGTGGTAGGGGTGGCGATCGCTGAGTTAGGAGTGCGTATTGCTGGTTTAGAGGGTTTAAAGAAATTTATCGGTACTCATGCTGATTTTTCTCCTACTTTTTATACTGTTTCCGACCCAGTTTTTGGTTGGTCTTATAAACCCAATATTTCTGGGTGGTGGCAGGATGAAGGAGAAGCTTTTTTAGAGTTTAATAATGACGGTTTGAGGGGAGCAGAAATTAGTCTAGATAAACCAGATAATACTATTAGAATAGCCGTTTTGGGAGATTCTTTTACGGCTGCGGTACAAGTGCCTTTAGAACAAACTTTTGTGAAAAGAATAGAGGCAGAATTGGCAGATTGTGAAGCATTTTCAGGAAAACAAATCGAGGCAATTAATTTTGGTGTAGATGGTTATGGTACGGCTCAACAGTTGTTAACTTTAGAACAAAAAGTTAGGAAATATCAGCCGGATATTGTGATTCTGGCTTTTTTTATTGGTAATGATGTGATTGATAATTCTCGGAAGTTGGAGACTAATCATTTTCGACCTTTTTTTGTCTATAAAAATGGTCAGTTAGTTTTGGATAATTCCTTTAATCAGTTAAGTATTAATGAAAGCAATCGTTATATGATAACAATGGTCGATCGCTTACCGGCTTGGCTGGTAAATAATCTCAGAATCTTACAACTGATTAAAAAAATTGAAGTAGATAATAAAAAGCGTAATTTAACAAATTATTTTGAGAAACTGAATGCGAATATTTTTGTTGAACCGCCGAATAGTATTTGGGGAGAAGCTTGGGAAATTACAGAAGAATTGTTGGTAAAAATTAGTCAGGAAGTAAAGCAGCAAGAAGCAGAATTTTTACTTTTTACTATTGGCACTTCTCTACAGGTAAATCCCCACAAACCTAGTCGAGAAAATTATATGAAAAGTTTTAATATTGAAGATTTGCTTTATCCGAGTAAAAGACTGCAAAAGTTAGGAGAAAGTAATAATTTTCCGGTACTGGATTTAGTGGAGCCTTTCCAAAACTATGCAGAGGAAAATCAGGTTTGTTTACATGGGTTTGAAAATAGGGCGATTTGTGTCGGACATTGGAATGGTAAAGGGCATAAATTGGCTGCAGAAATTATTACTGAAAAGTTATGTCAGTAAGAGACTGTTTGTAAAAGGAATATTAAATCCAGGCGTAGGGTGGGGAGGGTGAGACGCCAATAATTATGAATCCTAGCCAAAATTTAAGTTTCCGCACCCCACCCACCGAACATTAAGCACTT
>JASJEE010000243.1 GCA_030064835.1 Microcoleaceae cyanobacterium MO_207.B10
CAGGCGATCGCCACCTTTTTTCTCTTCTAACTATTGTCCAACAGTTGAATTAATTTTCAAGACTGAATCATCAGGCGATCGCCACCTTTTTTCTCTTCTAACTATTGTCCAACAGTTGAATTAATTTTCAAGACTGAATCATCAGGCGATCGCCACCTTTTTTCTCTCCTAACTATTGTTCAACAGTTGAATTAATTTTCAAGACTGAATCATCAGGCGATTACTACCAACTGTGTCTCTCCTAACTATTGTCCAACAGTTGAATTAATTCTCAAAACTGAATCATCAGGCGATTACTACCAACTGTGTCTCTCCTAACTATTGTCCAACAGTTGAATTAATTGTCAAGACTGAATCATCAGGCGATCGCTACCTTTTCAACTTTCTCTCCTAATTTGCTTTCAGAAAAGTTTCCATTGAATCATCCATAGCTTCCACCCATGGGGTATGATGAATAGAAGCAACAGTCCCAGTTATAGGGGAAGAAAATGCTCGATTACGGTAAGTCATAATATCTTCTTCTTTATGATGTATCAAATCGTAAATATGTTTACGAATTAATTCAAAATCAATTTTGGGATAATCACTTGCATCATGTAGCTCTTTTACATACTCTGTTTGAAAATCAACCATCTGAATTATATCTTCTAATTTTTCCTCTTTTGTTACCCATTCATTAATATCATTATCAACTTCACTATCACTGGGAATTTTAATTTTACCTAATATTAAATCTCTAACATACCAAGCTTGACAATCAAACAGATTAAAAGTATAAATCTGATTTTGCATCCCTAAATACATTAGTTTATGATTATCTTGCCAAACTACTCCTTTATAAAGCTTAGGTGGATATAGCCTGTTATTTGTTTTTAATTTTAAACTTTCTTCTAAAAAAGGAAAATGATGTAAATATCCAGTACATAAAATCAAAACATCTGCTTCTTGAGTATGACCATCCTTAAAAGTAGCTTTTTTTCCTTCTAATTTATCTAGATAATAAACTTCTTTTATTCCTTCAGGCCATTTCAAACCAATGGGATTATTTCTATAACCAATAGTTACAGATTTTGCTCCATACTTATAACATTGTAATGCAATATCTTCTGCGGAATAACTACTTCCTAAAACTATTATATCCTTACCCTTAAATTCTTCTGCGTTTCTAAAGTCATGTGCATGCAGAATTCTACCTGGAAAAGAGTTCATACCTTCATATTCAGGAATATAAGGAACAGAAAAGTGACCTGTAGCAACTACTACATAATCAAATTGTTCTTTGGCATATTTATTTTCTTTTTTGTTTAATGATGTAACTTCAAAAATACTGCCATTAAAATTAACATTAGTAACTGTAGTATTAAACCGAATATACTGTTTTAAATTACTCTTTTTGGCTCTACCCAAAATATAATCAAACAATACTTCACGGGGAAGAAATGAAGGTATTGGTTTTCCAAAGTGGCGATCGAAAGAATAATCAGCAAATTCTAAACATTCTTTAGGTCCGTTTGACCAAAGATGTCTATACATACTGTGATGAACTAGGTCTCCATATTGATCTGAACCAGTTCTCCAACTATAGTTCCAAAGACCTCCCCAATTTTCTTGTTTTTCAAAACAAACAATTTCAGGAATATTTTCACCTTTTAATTCAGCTTGTTGAAAAGCGCGTAACATTGATAAACCACAAGGCCCTGAACCAATAATTGCAACTTTAGCCATATTATCCTCCAGTAATAATTAGTAAAAAAGAACATTAGAATAAGAGCTTTAGCGTCTGAAGTTTTTTTCAAAGCTTGGGAACCTATTCATATTATAGTAGTTTTCATTAATATAGAGTACAGAGATTTGGGTTTAAAGGAAGAAGTTTTGGATTCAAAATGAATAAAAACCGCTATAATTTATATCATAAATATGATCCTAAAAATATAAAATAACTTGCGAAAAAAGCAGAATTTGAAGTTATATAATGTCCGGATAATCAGTGATAAAAAAGTTTTTGTTTGTAGTAGGGCTTCAGCCCTAAGTCATGGATAGGGCTGAAGCCCTACTACGAACTTTAATTATAACTATTCAACCGGACATAATATTATTCACAGTTTTTATGAGAGTCACAAATACTTTTCAGATTCCATTTTGCGTTTGAAATAATTAGAACTTATACTGTTAAGTTTTTGTTTAACAGAAGCTAAAAGTAAAAAGTAATAATTTTAAAAAGTCAAAAGTAAGAAAAAGCAGAAACCGAGTTTATCAAAGAAAGAAATTTCCTGATTTGAACAACAATAATTAGGGGAATAAACCCGGTTTCTTATTTGCTCCCCTACTCCCCTACTCCCTCACTCCCTCACTCCCCTACTCCCCTACTCCCCTACTCCCCTACTCCTTTTATCCAACCACAAAATTAACTAATTTTCCAGGAACCACGATTACCTTTTTAATTTCCTTTCCTGCTATATTACGCTGCGCCACATCTGACTCCCGCGCTAACTTTTCCAAAGTTTCCTTATCTGCTTTTGCTGGCACTTGAATAGTTCCCCTAGTCTTACCCTTAATCTGAATCACCAATGTAATCTCATCCACCACTAATGCTTCCGGGTCAAACTTCGGCCAAGAATGAGTATGCACCGAACCAATATTACCAGCAATTTGCCACAACTCCTCAGCAAGATGTGGTGCAAAAGGTGCTAACAATAACAGCAAAGTTTCCAAACCTTCCACATAAATAGGAGAATCTTTGCAAGTAGCATCATTGAGAGCATTACTTAATTTCATCATTTCCGAAACAGCAGTATTAAACTGATAATCTCCATCTAAATCTTCTGTTACTTCTTTGATAGCAGTATGCACCGCCCGTCGCACATCTTTCTCGGCTTTAGTTAACTCTCTAGCAAACTTACTTTCTATCCAACTCAAACCTTTTTGCAAATCATCCTTAGTTTCTTGTTGAGTTTCCGCATGATTCAACTTAGCTTCTATTGCTACTTTGACATCAGCAGCAGCATAAACTTTCACCACATTTCTCAGTTTAAATGCAGAAAGACTTTTAGTTATTTCAGTAATCAAATACCGAGACCAACCCAAATCTTTCAAGTCTGCTTGAGTAATACCATTGTTTTTAGCCTTCAACTCACTAAAACTATTATTGGCACAAAATTCCATTACCAAAGACCAGACTCGGTTGAGGAAACGAAACTGCCCTTGCACATCAGCATCATCCCACTCTAAATCTTTTTCCGGTGGCGCTTTAAACAAAATAAACATCCGCGCTGTATCTGCACCATATTTTGCCATTACTTCCAAAGGATCGACACCGTTATATTTAGATTTAGACATCTTCTCGAAAAAGACTTCCAATTTATCCCCAGTTTTCGGATCTTTCGGGTCTTCCTTGTTAACATCTGCAAACGGAATATATTTACCAGTCACCGGATTTTTGTAAGTGATACCTTGCACCATTCCCTGAGTTAACAACTTTTGGAAAGGTTCGTCAAAATTGCACAAACCTCTGTCGCGCAAAACCTTAGTAAAAAATCTGGAATACAACAAATGCAAAATCGCGTGTTCGATACCACCCACATATTGATCTACAGGCAACCAGTCATTAACTATTTCCGAGTCAAACACCTGCTGTTCATTTGTCGCATCTGGATAACGCAAATAATACCACGACGAATCAATAAAAGTATCCATCGTGTCAGTTTCCCGTTTTGCCGGAGTGCCACAACTCGGACAAGGAACATTTACCCAGTCTTCTAATTTTGCCAACGGTGACGGACCACGACCAGAAAATTCCACACTTTCCGGCAACTTCACAGGTAAATCTTCATCTGGAACAGGTACAGCACCACAATTCGGACAGTGAATAATAGGTATTGGTGCGCCCCAGTAACGTTGTCTAGAAATTAACCAATCCCGCAAACGATATTGTATGCGACCTTCCCCATAACCTTCATCTTCAGCAAGTTCAATAATTGCTTTTTTGGCGAAAGTAGATTTTTCCCCATTAAACGCGCCGGAGTTAACCATAATACCAACATCGGTATAAGCTTCTGACATCTCATCATCATCATTATCAGAATCATCTGCCACAATAACCTGTTTAACGGGTAGATCGTATTGTTTGGCAAACTGGAAGTCGCGCACGTCGTGAGCGGGTACTCCCATAACTGCACCTGTACCATATTCATAGAGTACATAGTCGGCGATCCAGATGGGAACTTCTTGATTATTGAATGGGTTGATAGCTTTGCCACCAGTGGGAACGCCACGTTTTGGTTTGTCTTCGGCGGTACGTTCTAATTCACTTTCGGCAGCTACTTCTTTAATAAAATTTTCGACGGTAGCTTTTTGTTCTGGGGTTGTCACCTGTTCTGTCAAAGGATGTTCAGGAGCCAAAACAACATAACTGACGCCATAGACAGTATCGGGTCTGGTGGTAAATACTCCGATTTTTTTATCCATCCCCACTATGGGAAATTCCAAATAAGCTCCAACAGATTTTCCTATCCAGTTTGCCTGCATCAGTTTAACTCGTTCCGGCCAACCAGGCAATTTATCCAAGTCGTTGAGGAGTTGTTCAGCATAGTCGGTAATTTTAAAGAACCACTGACGCAACAATTTACGTTCGACTTTTGCCCCGGAACGCCAGGAACGACCTTCGCCATCTACTTGTTCGTTGGCCAATACGGTTTGGTCGATGGGGTCCCAGTTAACAGCGGATTCTTTTTGATAGGCCAAACCAGCTTGGAAAAATTGCAGGAATATCCATTGAGTCCAACGGTAGTATTCGGGAGTACAGGTAGCGACTTCTTTATCCCAGTCGATGGAAAAACCCAAACGTCTTAGTTGTTCTTTCATTTGGGCAATATTTTGCAGAGTCCATTTCGCGGGAGGGATACCCCGGTCAATAGCTGCGTTTTCTGCGGGTAGTCCAAAGGCGTCCCAACCCATAGGGTGCAGGACACGATAACCTTGCATCCTTTTGAGTCGGGCAATAACGTCGGTAATGGTGTAGTTACGAACATGACCCATGTGTAAATTACCGGATGGGTAAGGGAACATGGATAGAGCGTAGAATTTAGGCTGATTATTGTCTGTAGGGGTTTTATCTTGGTTTTGTTCAGCCCAGGTTTTTTGCCACTTTTGTTCAATGGATACAGGATTATATTTGGAATCCACCGTTTTTTCTCCGTAATTATCTTCAGTAATCTAGTTTTCTTGATTATTTTGACATAATTCCTCGCTTATGAGGATTGATGGTTACATTATGCTACTGAATGTAATATTTTGTTGGTGGAAAGGTTATTAATTTTGTTAGTTGTGGAAATATTATTGTGAAATTCTAAACTGCATAAGTTCAGGAGAAATAGAAGTATTAGTAGAAGTAGGGGTATCTCTCTTTCTATTACCTCAATCCCGCTACTTCATTTAATGAAACCTAAATTAAGAGTTAGTCAAAACAACCTAGAATTTGCTAGTGATAAATGGGGAGAAAAATTAATAAAAACTATTACAGTTAGTAATCCCATTTCAGAGACAATTTTATCTGGTAATTGGGAAGTTGCTCCCCATGTAAATGACCCTCCTCATACTCCTTATGACCATAGTTGGATTTCATTTTCACCTGAGAAATTTGAAGGTAATGATGTGGAGTGTAAAATTACAGTAGATACCAGTAAGTTAGTAGAAAATGAAATTTATACAAGGGATATTTTTTTACACAGTAATTCAGCCTCAAAAATTGAAATTATGAATATTCAGGTGGAAACTGGTAGTTTGCCCCAATTGAAACCTAACTTCATGTTCTTTTTTGTTCAGTTTGTACTAATGATAACTTGTATGTTTTTGGGTTATATTTTATTGCCTTTAAATATTCTATTTATTTTGTTAGTTGCAGGATATATAACAGTATATTTTTTATCTAATTACATAGGAAAAACTGGCAAAAAATTAATCACTATAGGTCTTTTATTCATAATATTTATTTTGGTTTTGATAATAGCTAGCATAGTCGGTAAATTTCCTGAAATTCTAGGTGTCCTCATACGTATAATAATGGAGATGAGTCTAACAGTAGTAGTATCTTATTTGATAATTTCCTTGTTTTTGTGTGCATTGAAGCAATTGATTTTCGCGATAACTCAAAACAAATTTTATCAATCATTCTCTGAACTGGACAAAAAAATTATAGTTCTTTTAACGATAGGATTTTACTTAAGCTTAGGTATAACTTTGGGAATTTTTATTGAATTCCTACTACAACTACAATCCTTTACTTTAGGAGAGATTTTAGTCTTAGCCGGAGGAGCGATCGCCTGTCTTTCTGTTACTCTAATACCCCTAATTTACTTGCTATCCAAACCCATCAAAATATTTTCTAAATACAGAAAAGCAGAGCCAAATTTAATTAAACCATAACCACAATGTAAGTATTAGTCAAAATCTCCAATAACCTAACTGCTTTGTGTTCTTTAAAACCTACTAAAAACCTATGAATAATTACCCTAATTTTTCTTCTCAAGGCTATCAAATAATTAGAGAACTTGGTCACAATAATATTGGTGGGCGAGTCACTTATTTAGCTGAAAATATCAAGACTCAAAAAAACGTAGTTATCAAACAATTTCAATTTGCCAAACTAGGAGCAACTTGGGCAGGATATGATGCCTACTCTCAAGAAATAGCAGTTTTAAAAAGTCTCAATCATCCAGGGATTCCTAAATATTTAGATTCTTTTCAAACTGCCGATGGTTTCTGCATGATTCAAGAATATATTGCAGCCGAATCTGCTGTAATTTATCGTCAGTGGCAACCTCAAGAAATTAAACAGATTGCTATTTCAATTTTAGAAATTTTAGTCTATTTACAAAGTAGACGAAAACCTGTTATTCATCGAGATATTAAACCAGAAAATATTTTAATTGATGAGGAGTTAAAAGTTTATTTAGTAGACTTTGGTTTTGCCAGAATGGGAGGAGGAGAAATAGCAGCAAGTAGTGTTGTAAAAGGTACGATGGGATTTATGTCTCCCGAACAAATGTTTAATCGGGAATTAACAACATCTTCAGATTTATATAGTCTTGGTGCCACATTAATTTGTTTATTAACAGGAATAAAATCGGCAGATATTGGAAATTTAATAGATGCTGATTATCGGATAATTTTTCGTCATTTAATTCCACCATTAGAAAGAGGTTGGATTAATTGGTTAGAAAAGATAACAGAACCAAAATATACTGATAGATATAAAAATGCTAAGAAGGCTTTAGCAGCTCTTCGAGTTTTAGATGTTAATCGTTTACCGAAAGTAAGAATTAGTCAAACAAACCTGGGATTTTCTAGTGATAAATGGGGAGAAAAATTAACAGGTATTATAGAGATTAGTAATCCAATTCCAGAAACAATTTTATTTGGAAGGTGGGAAGTTGCTCCCCATGTTAATGACCCTCCTCATACTCCTTATGACCATAGTTGGATTTCATTTTCACCTCATAAGTTTGCAGGCAATAATGTAGAGTGTGAAATTATAGTAGATACCAGTAAGTTAGTAGCAAATAAAATTTATAAAAGGGAGATAATTTTACATAATAATTCAGCATCAGAAATTGAAACTATAAATGTTGAAGTGAAAACTGGTAGTGTGTTTAAATTAGAAGTTGGCTCCGTTTTGATGTTCTTTTTTTGTCGCTTTGTCGTGGCAGTGGTTATATTTTACGGGTTTAGTTTATTGAAATTATATACTGTATTTATTGTGCCAGTAATACCATTTATAGCAATATCTGCTTTATATAATTTAAACAACAAAACTGTTACACAAATTCATTTATTATCTATAGTAACTATTGTACCTTTTATATCTTTTATACTGATTTTAAATAATCTAGGAGAGTTATTGATGAGGATGTTA
This sequence comes from Microcoleaceae cyanobacterium MO_207.B10, assembly GCA_030064835.1. GTDB lineage: Bacteria > Cyanobacteriota > Cyanobacteriia > Cyanobacteriales > Microcoleaceae > JASJEE01. Next base: position 7,910 of record JASJEE010000243.1, read on the forward strand.
TATGCTACACCAATAATATTAGCGATTTTGTATTTTTTACCTGCGTCGTATTTGTCTATATTGGCAGAAACAATTAAATTAATAATACCTAAAAACGAGATAGGTCAATTGTTCTCCAAAATAGAAAAAACACTTATATATCTTTTAACAATAGGACTAGACTTTACCTTAGTTATAACTTTTAATATTTTTTCTGAAGTCATTCCTCAACTAGACTGCTTTACTTTAGGAGAGATTTTCTTCTCAGCAATAGTAGCGATCGCCTCTCTTTCTGCAACTCTAATACCCCTAATTTACTTATTATTCAAACCTGCAAAAATATTTTCTAAATACAGAAAAGCAGAGCCAAATTTAATTAAACCATAATCAAAATATAGCGACTCGGAACCTAATGTAAAAATTTAATTGCTTCCTATTAGCGAATAATTAAGGTTTAAAGCCTTCTATTTCAAGAGAAACAAGAAAACATTCTCCTTTTATTCAATCCTCTTTCTTTTAGACAGAGATAATTATCAATTATCAATTATCCATTATTGAACAGTTCACTAAAAACCTACTAATTATAATGACTAATTACCCCAATTTTTCCAACTACGGCTATCAAATAATCAAAGAACTTGGACACAACCGCGCAGGTGGAAGAGTAACCTATCTTGCCACAGAAATTAACACTCAAAAAACAGTAGTAGTCAAACAATTTCAATTTGCTACAACCGGAGCGCATTGGTCAGAATATCAAGCTTATGAAAGAGAAGTTCAAGTATTAAAAACACTTGATAATCCTAACATTCCCCACTACTTAGATTCTTTCCAAACACCATCAGGCTTTTACATGGTACAAGAATATAAAAACGCCACTTCCTTAGCAAACTTAGCAACCTCTCAAAAATGGCAACCCCAACAAATAAAACAAATAGCAATTTCAGTTCTAGAAATTATTAAATACCTCCAAAACAGAATTCCAACAGTAATTCATAGAGACTTAAAACCAGAAAATATTCTAATAGATAACCAGATGAAAATTACCCTAGTAGACTTTGGTTTTGCCAGAATAGGAGGAGGAGAAGTTGCTGTTAGTAGCGTAGTCAAAGGTACATTAGGATTTATGCCTCCAGAACAAATGTTTAATCGGGAATTAACAACAGCATCAGACTTATATAGTCTCGGTGCAACATTAATTTTTTTATTAACAAACACCCCCGCAACAGAAGTAGGAAGTCTCATGGATGAGACAGGAAAAATTAATTTTCAGCAGCAAGTAAAGCACCTAAGTCAAGACTTTATTATCTGGCTAGAAAAAATGGTACAACCTAATTATAAAGATAGATATTCATCAGCAGAATCAGCCCTTGATGCTTTAATTCCCATAGAAGTATTAGCCCCTTCTCAAACAAAAAAATTGACTCAAATAGCATTAATTAGCACTCTGGGATTTCTAGCAATTTGTAGTGCTGGTTTGGCTATCTTTAGAGTTTATAATATTCCAGTAAATCAAACCATTGAATTCACGAAAATAGAAGATTTATCTCCAGTTAAAAACAAAAGAAAATGCCTCAATAATCGAAAATAGTTACAGCATTTTTTTAGTTGGTGAAGCACAAAGTTTTAGAAATTTAGAAACAAGGGAAATATACTAACTAAGAGAAACTGTGCTTCACCATTTCCACAAAATACTATAAGTATAATTTTATTGTCTCGACGTTGAATAATTATTTTTCAACAAACTTATTACGGTATTCAGCAAAAAACACTGCGGAACAATTAATAATTAATAATTACCCCTTCTTGAAACAGATAGGATTGGCTAAAAGGAATTTTTTTTGATTTATCCCCTATCCAAGTGGAGGCTTTAAACCTTAATTGTTGAATGAATAATTAATTATTAACTATTAATTATTAATTATTAACTATTAATTATTAATTATTCGGTA